>NZ_JBHWZO010000342.1:0-5751 GCF_042728455.1 Promicromonospora sp. NPDC060204 | reverse complement strand
CTTTTTGCCGATCAGTCCAGCAGGGTCAGGAGGTGGCGGCGGACCTGCTCCACCGCCTCCGGGACGGGGACGTCGGTGGTGTCGATGACCAGCTCGGCGTCGTCGGGCTCCTCGTAGGGGGAGGAGATGCCCGTGAACTCGGCGATCTCGCCGGCGCGGGCCCGGGCGTAGAAGCCCTTGCGGTCGCGGGCCTCGCACACCTCCAGCGGCGTGCTGACGTGGACCAGGACGAAGTGCGCCCCGGCCTCCTCGGCCATGGCCCGCACCCGCGCCCGTCCGGCGGCGAAGGGCGCGATCGGCGCGGCGACGGCGATGCCGCCGTGCCGGGCGACGAGCGCCGCGACGTAGCCGATGCGCTCCACGTTGGTCTCGCGGGAGGCCCGGTCGAACCCGAGCCCCTTCGACAGGTGCTGGCGCACCTCGTCGCCGTCGAGCAGCGTGGTGCCCAGGCCGTCGTCCTCCAGCTCGCCGGCCAGGGCGCGCGCCACCGTCGACTTGCCCGAACCCGACAGACCCGTGAAGAACACGACGGCGCCGCGGCGGTGGGCCCCGCCCGCGGCGCGGGTCAGCTCTGCCGCCGAGGCGGGCGGGTACAGCGCGCGGACCGCCTCGTCCCGCACGCCGGGCAGGGCCGCCACGCGCTCGGCCGTGGCCGGCGAGCGGTGCGCGGCCAGCCGCTCGACGCGGGCCGCGCCGTAGGCGGCGGCGACGTCGTCCAGGGACGCGCCGCCCCGCCCGGACCACGGCACGACGACGGTGGTCAGCCGCGCGCCGGTGCGCTCGGCCAGCATGCCGGCCAGGCCCTTGGCCGCCCGTACGAGCCCGGGGGCGCCGACGACGCCGGGCCCGGGGGCGCGCCGCGCGACCGGCACGAGCAGCAGCACGGTGCCTGCGTCGCTGCCGGTACCGGAGGCCGTGCCGCCGGAGGCGAGCGCCACCGCGGCTTCCGACTCCTCGCGGGTCGGCACCTCGGTGACGAGCAGGCCGAGGCCGGCGCCCGCGCCGTCGCCGAGGCCCGCCCGCACCTCGCGGGCCGGACGGCGCACGGCGGCGTCCCACTGCGGCCCGATCGCCGCGGCCAGGGGCTTGAGCGGCTCGACCACGGGTGCCTCGCCGGGCCGGGTCGTGAGACGGGCCAGCGGCGTGTTCTCGGCGTCGGTCAGCAGAATGTCGGTCAGCAGGGTGTCGGCGGGCAGGGTGTCGGCCGGCCCGTCGCCGGCCGGCACGGCGTCCGCCGGGCCGGGCCGCAGGGCCGCCACGAGGGCCGACGGCGGGAGCGCGCCGCCGAGGGCGAGCTCGAGGACGTCCAGCTCGTCGTCGGACAGGACGCGGGCGGGGGAGTCGGTCATCGGTGCGGGCTCGTCTCTGCCGGGTCGCCGGCGGTCTCGGGTGCGGGTCGGGGGCCGGGAGCAGGGTCCTCGTCCGACGAGTCTGCTACGGATGCGGGCCGGGCGGCACCGAACCGGCGCCTGACCCAGAACCACAGCAGGTTGCCGAACACCAGGGCCGCCCCGGCCGCGCCCAGCACCACCGGCAGGCTCGCGCCGAGCAGCTTGAGCGCGGACGCGAGCAGCAGGATCGCCAGGGCCCGGCGGATGATGCCGCCCGGCGCGCGGGACGACACGTGGGCGCCGAACCAGGCGCCGGGGATCGCCCCGATGAGCAGCGAGGTGGTCAGCCCGAGCGAGAAGTCGCCGTACAGGATGTGGCCCAGCGACGCCGCCGCCACGAGCGGCACGGCCTGGACCAGGTCGGTGCCCACGAGCTGGGACGCCTTGAGCGCCGGGTAGAGCAGCAGGAGCACCACGATGACCACGGAGCCGGCGCCGACCGACGTCATGCCCACCAGGAGCCCGGCCACGGCGCCGAGGATCGCGGTGGGCACGGGGCGGACCACGAGCTCGCGCGGCGCGGACGCCGGCGTCGGACCCTCGCCGAGCGCCGAGCGGCTGCGCACCATCTGCAGCACGGCGCGCACCACGAGGCCGCCGGACGCGATGAGCAGGGCCACTCCGAGGATCGTCTGGAGCGCGGAGTCGAGCGAGTCGCCGAACGGCAGCGCCTTGATGAGCAGGGCGCCGCAGAACGCGGCGGGCACCGAGCCGATGCACAGCCACAGCACGAGGCGCAGGTGCACCGTCCCGCGCCGCAGGTGCACGATCGCGCCGGCGGGCTTCATGAAGAGGCTGGCGACCACGTCGCTGGACACCGCCACGAGCGGGTCGACGCGGAAGACGAAGATCAGCATCGGCGTCATGAGGGCGCCGCCGCCCATCCCGGTCAGGCCGACCACGAAGCCGACGGCGAGGCCGCCCAGGACCAGGGGGAGATCGATGCTCATCCGGCGCGGACCTGGGACCGGGCGCGGACCGTCGCTTTCCCGATCAAACTCATCGGAATAGTAGTCATTAGCGCTCCCTGCTGCCGGTAGTGATGCTTACTGGTCCACTGGCGCTGGATCGCATGCCGGAATGGTAGCCTCGGCGCGTCCGCCGGACTGCACCTGTGGCACCTTGGCCCCCTGTCGAGCGTCGCGTCAGGACGGCCGGATCTGCCGGAAGCCGTCCACCCTGGAGACCGATGAACGCGCCGTCCCCCACGCTCCCTCCGGCGTCGCTCGACGACGACGCCCTCGCCCGCGCACTCGCCCAGGGAGCGGCAGAGGTGCTGCTCGCGCTCCGCGCGGAGGTCGACGCCGCCGGCGGCTCCTTCGTCGCCAAGGAACTGAAGGACGCGGGCGACGCCGCGGCCCAGGCGTGGCTCGCGGCCGCGCTGACCAACGCCCGGCCCGCCGACGCCGTCCTCTCGGAGGAGGCCAAGGACGACGCCGTCCGCACCGGCGCCGACCGGGTGTGGATCATCGACCCGCTCGACGGCACCCGCGAGTTCGCCGAGCGGCACGCCGACGGGCCCCTGGCCGGGCAGTGGCGGGACGACTTCGCCGTCCACGTCGCGCTCTGGGAGCGGGGCCCGGGCCTCACCTCCGGCGCCGTCGCCCTGCCCGCCCGCGGGCAGGTCCTGACCACCGCCGACGGCGTCGTGCGCGAGGACGACTCCGACGCGGTGCTGGCCGGGGACCGACCGCTGCGGATCGCCGCGAGCCGGAGCCGCCCGCCCGCGTTCGTGGCGGCGCTGGCCGAGCGCGCCGACGTCGAGCTGGTGCCCATGGGCTCCGCCGGGGTCAAGGTGCTGGCGGTCGCCGACGCTACAGTTGACGCTTATGTCCACGGTGGTGGGCAGTACGAGTGGGACTCCGCGGCGCCCGTCGCCGTGGCCGGGTCCCGCGGGCTCGTCTGCACCCGCCTCGACGGATCCGAGCTCCGGTACAACCGGGAGAACCCCTGGCTCCCCGACCTGTTCGTATGCCCCCCGGCCCTGGCTCCGCGCCTGCGTCAGCTGCTCGACTCCGTAGGCGTCGAGTCCGTGGTCGGGGCAGATAGCAAAGAAGGTGCTTGAGGAGTGAAGAGTCACGTCCTGAGCCAGCTGCGCAGCCTGGAGGCCGAGAGCATCCACATCATGCGCGAGGTGGTCGCCGAGATGCAGCGGCCCTGTCTGCTGTTCTCCGGCGGCAAGGACTCCATCGTCATGCTGCACCTCGCGGTCAAGGCGTTCGCCCCGGCGCGCGTCCCGTTCCCGATCATGCACGTCGACACGGGCCTGAACTTCCAGACGGTGCTCGACTGCCGGGACCGCTGGGTGGAGCGCACCGGCGTGCAGCTCGTCGTCGCCTCCGTCCAGGAGGGGATCGACCGCGGCCTCGTGCAGGAGGAGCCCAACGGCTCGCGCAACCGGATCCAGACGCCGGTGCTGCTGGAGGCGGCCGAGAAGCACGGCTTCGACGCCCTGTTCGGCGGCGGCCGCCGCGACGAGGAGAAGGCCCGCGCCAAGGAGCGCGTGTTCTCCTTCCGCGACGACTTCGGCCAGTGGGACCCGAAGAACCAGCGTCCCGAGATCTGGAACCTCTACAACGGCCGCGTGCACCAGGGCGAGTCGATCCGGGTGTTCCCGCTGTCCAACTGGACCGAGCTGGACATCTGGTCCTACATCGAGGCCGAGGACATCGACCTGCCCGACCTCTACCTCGCCAAGGAGCGCGAGGTCGTGGAGCGCAGCGGCATGCTCTATGAGGTCAACGACTTCACGCCGCTCAAGGACGGCGAGAGCGCCCAGGTCCTGTCCACGCGCTACCGCACCGTCGGCGACGCGAACCTCACCGCCTGCGTCGCGTCCGCCGCGACCACCCTGCGCGACGTCGTCGAGGAGGTGGCCGCCGTCCGGCTCACGGAGCGCGGCGCCACCCGCGGCGACGACAAGGTGAGCGAGGCCGCCATGGAAGATCGCAAGAAGGAAGGCTACTTCTGATGACGACGACTCTTCCCGACGCGGGCGAGTCCGCCGGGGCGCCCCACGAGGTCGCGAGCGGCGACCTCCTGCGGTTCGCCACGGCCGGCTCGGTCGACGACGGCAAGTCCACCCTGATCGGCCGGCTGCTGTTCGACAGCAAGTCGATCTTCGCCGACCAGCTCGAGTCGGTGGAGCAGGTCAGCCGGGACCGCGGCAACGACTACGCGGACCTGTCGCTCCTGACGGACGGGCTGCGCGCCGAGCGCGAGCAGGGCATCACCATCGACGTGGCGTACCGCTACTTCGCGACGCCCAAGCGCAAGTTCATCATCGCGGACACCCCCGGCCACATCCAGTACACGCGGAACATGGTCACGGGCGCCTCGACGGCGGACGTGGCGCTCATCCTCGTGGACGCGCGCAAGGGCGTGGTGGAGCAGTCGCGCCGCCACACGTTCCTGGCCACGCTGCTGGGCGTGCCGCACGTGGTGGTCTGCGTGAACAAGATGGACCTCGTGGACTACGACGAGCAGGTCTTCGAGCGGATCCGCGCGGAGTTCACCGAGTTCGCCTCCCGCCTGCGCGTGCCCGACCTGACGTTCATCCCGGTGTCCGCCCTGGCGGGCGACAACGTGGTGACGCGGTCCGAGAACATGCCGTGGTTCGACGGCTCGCCGCTGCTCAGCCACCTCGAGCGGCTGCACGTGGCCTCCGACCGCAACCTGGTCGACGTCCGGTTCCCGGTGCAGTACGTGATCCGGCCCCAGCAGAACGACACGCGCGACTACCGCGGGTACGCGGGCACGGTCGCGTCCGGCGTCATGAAGCCGGGCGACCGGGTGCTGGCCCTGCCCGCTGGGCTGGAGACCACCATCGCGTCCATCGACACGGCCGACGGCCCCGTCGAGGAGGCGTACCCGCCCATGTCGGTGACGGTGCGCCTCGCCGACGAGATCGACATCTCGCGCGGCGACATGATCTGCCGCCCGAACAACGCCCCGACGGTGACGCAGGACGTCGACGCGCAGATCTGCTGGATGGACGAGTCGGCCGCCCTGGTGCAGGGCAAGAAGTACGCGATCAAGCACACCACCCGGTGGGCGCGCGCGATGGTCAAGAACATCAACTACCGCGTCGACGTGAACACGCTGCACCGCGACGAGGAGGCCACGGAGATCAAGCTGAACGAGATCGCGCGCATCCGCCTGCGCGTGACCCAGCCGCTGTTCGTGGACTCCTACCAGGCCAACCGCCAGACGGGTGCGTTCATCCTCGTCGACGAGGCGACCAACAAGACCGTCGCCGCGGGCATGATCGGCGGGGCCGCGCACCAGTACTGAGTCACCTCCGGGTCACCGCCCGGGCGGGGTCCGACCAGCGCTGGGTGCGTCCACCCGGTCCTGATAC
>NZ_JBHWZO010000341.1:0-5757 GCF_042728455.1 Promicromonospora sp. NPDC060204 | reverse complement strand
CCGCTCGACTGACCCTCCCCCATCCGTTGAGTGCGGGCTATTTGTCGAGCGACACGCGTCTACTCGACAAATAGCCCGCACTCAACGAGGTGGGTCAGGGGAGAGAGGTGAAGGTGTGGGTCTGGCTCCCCAGGTTCTCGATCTCCAGGGTGACGACGTCGCCGTCCGTCAGGTACGGGAAGCGGCCCGAGAGGGCGACGCCCTCGGGCGTGCCCGTGCAGATCAGGTCGCCCGGCTCCAGCGCCATGTACTGCGACAGGTGGTGCACGATCTCGGCGACGCCGAAGATCATGTCCGCCGTCGACGAGTCCTGCCGCGGCTCACCGTTGACGAAGGAGCGCAGCCGCAGGGCGCCCGGGTCCACCTCGTCGGCCGGCACGAGGGCCGGGCCGGTGGGCAGGAACCCCAGGCCGCACTTGCCCTTGGACCACTGGCCCAGGGAGTCGTCGAGCTGCCATGCCCGCTCGCTGACGTCGTCCACCACGGTGTACCCGGCGACGTGCTCCCGGGCGGCCTCGACGGACGGCAGGTAGCTCGCGCGCCGGCCGATCACGACCGCCAGCTCCACCTCCCAGTCGACCTTCTCGGCGCCGGGCGGCAGCGGCACGGCGTCGTCCGGCCCGGCGACGGTGTTGGGGTGCTTGAAGAAGATGATCGGCAGGCGGGGCGGCTCCGCGCCGGACTCGCGGGCGTGCGCGGCGTAGTTCTGCCCGATGCAGACGACGGCGGCCGGCCGCGCGATCGGCGCCCCGCGGCGCAGCTCGGCGGCGCCGTCGAGCACGGGCAGCTCCCCCGCCGCCAGCGCGGCCCGGGTGCGCGCCACGCCGTCGGCGGCGAGGAAGGCGCCGTCGACGTCGGCGGTCAGGGGGCGCAGGTCATAGGTGACGCCGTCGGAGGTGACGGCGGGGATCTCCTGGCCGACGGGGCCCAGGCGGAGCAGGTGCATCGTGTCCTCGTTCTCGGATCGGGTGTGCGTGGGGGTTCAGGACCGGGTTCCGGGCCGGGTTCAGGACTGCTCGGGCGGCCGGACGCGCAGCTCGTGCATGCCGCCGTCGACCGCGAGCGCCGTGCCCGTGGTCGCCGTGGCGAGCGGGCTGGCGAGGTAGCAGACGGCGTGCGCCACGGCCTCGGGGCTGACCAGCCGGCCGGTGGGCTGGCGCGCCTCGAGGGCGGCGCGCTCGGCCTCGGGGTCGGCGGCGGCGTCCAGCAGGCGGCCCACCCAGGGCGTGTCGACCGTGCCGGGGTTCACGCAGGTCACGCGGATGCCCTCGCGCACGTGGTCGGCGGCCATGGCGAGCGTGAGCGCCTGCACGGCGCCCTTGCTGGCGGAGTACAGGGCGCGCTGCGGCAGCCCGGTCCACGAGGCGATCGACGCGGTGTTGACCACGGCGGCGTGCTCCGAGGCGCGCAGGTACGGCAGGGCGGCGCGGGTGACGCGCACGATGCCGAGCACGTTCACGTCGAGCACGCGCAGCCACTCGGCGTCGTCGTTGTCGGCGACGGTGCCCTGGGCGCCGATGCCGGCGTTGTTGACGACGACGTCGATGCCACCGAGGCGCCGGGCGGCGGCCTCGACGGCGGCGCGCACGGCGGCGTCGTCGGTCACGTCGGCGATCTCGCCGGACGCGCCCTCGGGCACGCCGTCGGACGCGCGGTCGATCGCGACGACCTGCGCGCCGCGCTCCAGCAGGGCGGTCACGACGGCGGCGCCGATGCCGGACGCCCCTCCCGTGACGATGGCGCGGACGCCGTCGAACTCAAGGGCTGTGGTCACGGGATATTCCTCCTGGGAAGCGGCTGCGATGGCGATTCATCCAATCTATAGCACCGATCCACCGGGAACCGAAGGGGCAGATCACCCATCGGACCCGATAGGATCGACCCACTCGGAGCGATACGTCATACCTCTCCCCCGCTCCGGGACCATCCGCTCGACGAGGAGTGCTCCGCCCATGTCCCAGCCGGTCCAGCCCGCCCCGCCGTCGCACCCGGACCGGGCCTGGTTCACCGAGGCCAGGTTCGGCCTGTTCGTGCACTTCGGGCTCTACTCGGCCGCCGCCCGGCACGAGTGGGTGCTGAGCAACGAGCGGCAGACCGCCGAGCAGTACGCGCGCTACGCCGAGGTGTTCGACCCCGACCTGTTCGACGCCCGCGCGATCGCGCGCGCCGCCAAGGACGCCGGGATGCGCTACGTGGTGCTGACCACCAAGCACCACGACGGCTTCGCCCTGTGGGACTCCGCCGTCAGCGACTACTCCGTCGCACGCACGCGCGGGCGCGACCTCGTCGCTGAGCTCGCCGAGGCGGTGCGCGCCGAGGGGCTGCGCCTGGGGCTCTACCACTCGCTCATCGACTGGCACCACCCCGACTTCACCGTGGACTACCTGCACCCGCGCCGGGACGACCCGGACGCCCACGCCCTCAACGAGGGCCGGGACATGGCCCGGTACCGCGCGTACCTGCACGCCCAGGTGCGCGAGCTGCTCACCGGGTACGGCGCCGTCGACTACGTCTTCTTCGACTACACGTACGCGCACGACCGGGACGGGTGGCGCGGCAAGTACCCCGAGGACTGGGACGCCGAGGGGCTGCTCGCCCTGGTCCGCGAGCTGCAGCCGCAGGCGGTGGTCAACGACCGCCTGGGCATCCCGGGCGACCTGGTCACCCCGGAGCAGTACCAGCCGGACCAGCCTATGCGGGACGACGACGGCGCGCTGCTGACCTGGGAGGCCTGTCAGACCCTCAACGGGAGCTGGGGCTACGACCGGGACAACACCCGGTTCAAGGACCCGGACCTGCTGGTCCGCATGCTCGTGGACACGGTGTCCAAGGGCGGCAACCTGCTGCTCAACATCGGCCCCGACGGGCGCGGCGCGATCCCGGCCCGCGACGCCGGCACGCTCGCCGCGCTCGGCGCGTGGACCCGGCTGCACGGCCGGTCGATCCACGGCGCGGGCCCCGCGGAGCCCGCGCTGGCCGAGGGCCTCGCGCCCGGCCTGCCGCCCGGCGTCGTGCTCACGCGGCGCGCCGACCGGCTGTACCTGCACCTGTTCGCGTGGCCGTTCGCGCACGTGCACCTGCGCGGGCTCGCCGACCGGGTCCGCTACGCGCAGCTCCTGCACGACGGCTCCGAGCTGCGCGCCACCCGCAGCGACCCGGACCAGAAGGCGTGGAACACCACCCCGGGCGGGCAGCCGCCCGGCACCCTGACGCTGCACCTGCCCACGGCACGGCCCGACGTCGCGGTGCCGGTGGTCGAGCTGTTCCTGCGATGAGTTCGGGGGCGGCCCGTCGTCGGACAGGGCATGAATCTCAAAAACCATCGGCGTTCCGCGGCCTCGTCAGGCAGGGTTGAGCCATGAGCGACGTCGACATGCCCCGCTGGAAGCGCAACGTCGGGCTGTTCCTCGCCGGCCAGACCATCTCCCTGTTCGGGTCGATGGTGGTGATGTACGCGGTGATGTGGCACCTGACCATCGAGACCCGGTCCGGGTCGGTGCTCATGCTGAGCATCGTGTTCGGCATGCTGCCGCAGGCGTTCGTGTCGATCTTCGGCGGCGTGTGGGCCGACCGGCACCACCGCAAGTTCCTGATCATGGGCTCGGACACCGTCATCGCGCTGGCGACCCTCGGGCTCGCGCTGCTCATGGTCAGCGGCGTCGACTCGCTCTGGGTCATCTACGCGGCGCTGGCCGTGCGCTCGGTCTTCGCGGGCATCCAGACGCCGGCCGTGAGCGCGATGATCCCGCAGATCACGCCGACCGACCAGCTCATGCGCGTCAACGGCCTCTTCCAGTCCATCCAGTCGGGCATGATGCTGCTCGCGCCGGCCCTGGCGGCCGTCATCTACGCCTCGTTCGACATCGTCACCGTCTTCTTCGTGGACGTGGTGACCGCCCTGCTCGGTGTCGGCATGCTCGCGCTGGTCGCGGTGCCGCGCCTGGTGCGGTCCGACGCCGGGGAGCCGGTCAGCTACTTCGGCGACCTCGCCGCCGGTGTGCGGTACATCCGGGGCAACGCGCCGGTGCGCTGGCTCATCACGCTGTTCGCGCTGGTGATGTTCCTGGTGGGCGCCCCGAGCTACCTGACGCCGCTCATGGTCACCCGCACGTTCGGCGACGAGGTGTGGAAGCTGACCGCCAACGAGCTGTTCTGGGGCGGCGGCATGCTGCTCGGCGGCATCATCATGGCGTCGGTCGGACCCCGGATCACGCGCCGGGTGCGCCTCATGGTCGGGTCGGTGCTCGCCACCGGCGTGCTGGTCGCCGGGCTGGGCGTGGCCACGAACATGTGGGTGTTCTTCACGATCGGCCTGATCATCGGCGTCATGTTCGCGGCGCTCAACACCCCCGCGCTGACGATCATCCAGGAGCGGGTCGAACCCGAGATGCAGGGCCGGGTCTTCGGCTTCGTCGGGATCGTCATGACCGTCGCGATGCCGCTGTCCATGGTGGTGTTCGGCCCCCTGGCCGACCAGTTCTCCGTGGAGGCGCTGCTCGTCCTGGCCGGCGTCCTGCTGGTCGCGGTGCTGGGCGCGATCCTCGCGTTCCCCGGGGCGCGGCGCTCGCTCGCGCAGGTCGACGCGGCGCCTGCTGCGGCGTCCGATGGGCCTGAGGAGCCGGCCGCGACGTCGGACCAGCCCGGGCCGGCTGTGCCGCAGGACACAGCCGACCTGCGCTGACGGCGTGAAAGTATTGCTCGGTCCCATAGCCGTCAGCCATGTGTGCGGAAGGTTCCTGTGAGCGCCCCGAAGATCTATGCCCTGCACGAGAACCCCGAGTGGTTCCCCCCGTTCGCCGAGGCCTTCGCGGCCGAGGGCGTGGACTACGTCGAGTGGGTGCTGACCGACGGCGTCCTTGACCTGGACGAGGCGCCGCCCGAGGGGATCTTCTGGTCGCGCATCTCGGCGAGCAGCCACACGCGCGACCACGGCCTGACCAAGGACTACTCGCGCGCCGTGCTGTCCTGGCTGGAGGCGTACGGACGCCGCACCGTCAACGGCCGCCGCGTGCTGGAGCTCGAGGTCAGCAAGGTGGACCAGCTCACCGCGCTGCGCGCCGCGGGGATCGACACGCCGCGCACCGTGGCCGCCGTCGGGCGCGACCAGGTGCTCAAGGCGGCGCAGGGCTTCCCCACGCCGTTCGTCACCAAGCACAACCAGGGCGGAAAGGGCCTGGGCGTGCGCAAGTTCGACTCGTTCGAGGACCTCGCCGACTACGTCGGGTCCGACGAGTACGAGGAGCCCGTCGACGGCATCACGCTGATCCAGGAGTACGTCGTGGCGGCCGACGGCGGCATCACGCGCGTCGAGATCGTGGGCGGCGAGATGGTCTACGCCGTCCGCGGCGACACCGAGCGCGGCGGGTTCCAGCTCTGCCCCGCCGACGCGTGCGTCATCGACCCGGAGACGGGCCGCCCGATCCCGCCGGTCGGCGCAACCATCTCCATGGCGCCCGACGACGACTGGGGCCTGTTCTCCGAGCGCGAGGGCTACGACGACCCGGTGGTGGCCAAGTACCTCGCCTTCACCGAGCGGCACGGCATCGAGGTGGCGGGCATCGAGAACATCCGGACCGCCGACGGCCGGGTGCTGACGTACGACGTGAACACCAACACGAACTACAACAGCGACGTCGAGCGGGGCACGGCGAGGTCGGGGCCGCGGGAGATCGTCCGCCACCTGGCCCGGGTGCTGCGGGAGACGTACCCGGCGTAACCCGTTGAGTGCTGGACTTTTGCGCTGTTCCGGTCCGGAAC
>NZ_JBHWZO010000340.1:0-5801 GCF_042728455.1 Promicromonospora sp. NPDC060204 | reverse complement strand
GGGCCGGCATCCCTGGTGGGTGCCGGCCCTGAGCCCTGTACCTGTCCGCGGACGTGCGCGTCAGTCCTCGGACGGCGGCCGCAGCAGGCCGCGCTCCTCGGGTGCCATGACGTTGAGGATGCGGTTGAGGTCTTCGACCGAGGCGAACTCGACGGTCATGCGGCCCTTGTTCTTGCCGAGCGCCACCTTGACCCGCGTCTCGAAGCGGTCGGAGAGCCGGGTCGCCAGCTCGTCGACCGCCTCGCTGCGCGTACCGGCCCGCGGCGCCTTGCGCGCCTTGGAGCCGTTGCCGTCGGACTCCGTGAGCATCACGATCTCCTCGGTCGCCCGGACCGAGAGGCCTTCCGACACGATGCGCTGAGCGAGGCGCTCGATCTCCGCGCCGTCGCTCAGACCAAGCAGGGCGCGCGCGTGGCCGGCCGAGAGCACGCCGGCGGCGACACGGCGCTGCACCAGCGGAGGTAGCCGCAGCAGGCGGAGGGTGTTGGAGATCTGCGGACGACTGCGCGCGATCCGGTTCGCCAGCTCCTCGTGCGTGCAGTCGAAGTCGTCGAGCAGCTGACGGTACGCGGCAGCCTCCTCGAGCGGGTTCAGGTTCGAGCGGTGCAGGTTCTCCAGCAGCGCGTCCCGAAGCATGTCGCCGTCGTCGGTCTCGCGAACGATCGCCGGGATGGTCTCCAGCTCGGCGGCCTGCGTCGCGCGCCAGCGCCGCTCGCCCATGATGAGCTCGTACTCGCCCGGGTGGTCCTTGTCCGGACGGACGACGATCGGCTGGAGGACGCCGATCTCCTTGATCGAGTCGACCAGCTCGTCGAGGTCGCCCTCGTCGAAGACCGTGCGCGGCTGCCAGGTGTTCGGCCGGATGGCTGTGACGGGCAGCTCCGCGAACCGCGCGCCGGGCACGGGGACAAGGTCCGGTGTTTCACGTGAAACAGCTTCGGGTGCGCTCTCTTCCCGGCTGAAGAACGCATCGTCCAGGGCCGACGCCCCCGTGCCTTCGCTCGCCTCGTTGGCGACGGACAGCCGGCCGCTGGCGATCGCAGAGTCCCACTTCACCGTGCTGGGCCGCGGCCCGGTGTTCTTGGGGGCGGCCTTCTTCTCCGTGACCTGCTCGGGAGTCCGCTCCGCGATCGTGTCGGCGGAGACTGCGCCCGCGGGCACCTCGTCCGTCGGAGTCTCGGCAGTAGTGGGACGCTCCTCGACGACGGTAGCGACCGAGCCGCCCAGCACGCTGTCCGCGCCGTCCGACTCTCCAGCTGCGGAAGCCCGCTCGTCCAGCTCCGGACCCGTCGGGATCAGGGCGCCCAGGCCCCGCCCGAGCCCGCGTCGCTTCGCAGTCATCGTGTCTCCTCGTAGGTTCCGGTCCAGCGCCGAGCGCGGACGGGCTTCATCTCAATCACGGGATGCAACGCGTCCCGTTCATCACTGCCGACCATCAGTCCTGCGCTCCGACCGACTCCGCCTTCATCGCGCGACGCGGGCTCGATCCGCCCTGCCCACGCTCGGCCAGCTCTCGGGACGACTGAAGATACGCGAGTGCCCCCGTGGATGTCGCGTCGTAGGTCATCACCGTCTGGCCGTAGCTCGGCGCCTCGGAGATCCGGACCGAACGCGGGATCGTGGTCTTGAACGTTTCCGCGGGAAAGTGCGACCGCACCTCCCCTGCCACCTGCTGCGCCAGGTTGGTCCGGCCGTCGTACATCGTCAACAGGATGGACGAGACCCGGAGCTCCGGGTTGAGGTGGGAGCGGATCAGGTCGATCGTCTTGAGCAGCTGGCTCAGACCCTCGAGCGCGTAGTACTCGCACTGCACGGGGATGAAGACCTCGCGGCCTGCGACGAATGCGTTCACGGTCAGGAGGCCGAGGCTGGGCGGGCAGTCGATGAGCACGTAGTCGATGCGCTCCTCCCCCGCAGCAACCCGGTCGGCCAGGTACTTGTCGAGCGCCTTGCGGAGTCGTGTTTCACGTGAAACAAGGGAGATCAGCTCGATCTCGGAACCCGACAGATCGATCGTCGCGGGGACACCCCAGAGGTTGGGGATGTCCGGGCACTGCTGGATCGTGTTCGCCAGGGGCTCGCCCTCGACGAGGATCTCGTAGACAGAGGGCGTTCCAGCCCGGTGCTCGATCCCGAGCGCCGTCGAGGCATTGCCCTGGGGGTCGTTGTCGATCACGAGGACGTTCAGGCCGGACTGCGCGAGCCCGGCCGCGATGTTGACCGTGGTGGTCGTCTTGCCGACGCCACCCTTCTGGTTGGCGACCGTGATGATGCGGGTCTTCGGCGGGCGTGGGAACTTCCGCCCCTGGAGTTCGATGCGTCGGCGAGCGTCCATTGCGAGCTCGGCGGCGACAGGAGTCGTCTCGTCAACGGCCGGGACGGTCGCGATGAGGGCCGATCGCCGCTCGTCATCGCCACCGTGCGGGCCGCCCGTGGGCTGCTGAGTGCCATTGGGCGTCTGCACGGACCCGGTCGTTTCACGTGAAACACCGGGAGCGGAGAGGCTCTGCACAGGAATCGGATCCGTCACGCGGACACTGTAATCGCTGGCCCCCGCTTCTGGCTTGGCCTCCGGGACGGTTTCTCCGTCGAAATGTGTGAATTCGGCGTCGACGAAGTCGACCATTTCGTCCTCGAACGTCATGGTCGCCGAGCCGATCACGGCGGGGGCGGCGTTCACCGCCGCGTCGAGTGCCTCACTTGCCCGCTTGATCGCATCTGCGGGGATCGGACGTCGGGAGGGCAGCTCCTCCATCAGATCCGGATCGTCAGCCATCGATCCTGACGGGGGCAGCACCTCGACCCGATCCGGCACCGGCTCCAGCACTTCCGTCATCTCGTCAATCTCCAGAACCTCTGCCACCTGCGTGGCCTCGTCGTCACCGGCCGTGGCCGACCTCGTTACGGACTCGATCAGCTGGCTGAGCTCAGCCACGTTCTTCCCCTCGGGGTCCGGCTTGTCCTGGCCCCACACCTCGTCACGTGGACGACCGGTCACGATCTCGGCCGGCGGCGGGGCCATGTCCTCGGACGACGGCACGCGCGCGTCCTCCGCCGGACCCTCCACCAGTTCCTCCGCCTGCGCCTCCCCCGGACTCTCCAGGGAAGGCGCGGCGGGCGCCGACGCATCGATCCCCTCATGGGTCGGTTCGACGGCGGCGTCGCCGTGCTTCTCCTCGTCGGCCGACGCGCTGGAGATGTCGGACGGAACGCCGTCGCTCACCATCGCGCTGGCCGAGACGGCCGCCGCGGCGTGTGCCTGTGCCGTTGCCTCAGCCTGTACCTCGATGCTGGTGGGCTGGGTGCTGCTCCTGGCATCGCCCAGGGCATCACCACCCCCGGCGCGGAGCGGGACGGCGCTTGCGGCGCCGTCCCGGGTGGCGCGGAACTGGGCGTCATCTCCGGCGCCGTCCGGGCCGGCACCGGACGGGGTGTCGCCAGAGGCGTCGTCAGGGGCGTCGTTCAGGACGGCGACAGCAGACGATCCCTCCGGGGACCCGTCCGCGACCTGGTCCGGCCGTTCTACTGCAGCGACCACTCCGACTGCCGTCGCGCCCTCGGCCGGGGGTTCCGCCGACAGTGTGCTGGGTGCCGGCGCCTCCGCCGGCTCGACCTCCTCCGGCTGCCCATCGGTCGGCCCCTCCGTGGAGGGCACCACAGATGGCGCCTCTCGCGACGCGGAGTCCACCGGCGCGGCGTCGTGAACCTCCGCTATCGGTTCCGAAGCGGACGAGTCGGACGTATCTGCCTTCGCGGCGGACGCCGCCAGAGCCGCAGCCGCCGCCGCTCGCTTGGACTTTCGTCTGAAGAAGCACACCCGTGTAACGCTACGGTCGGGTGCCTGTTCGGGCGTGCCGAAACGCCGTCGCGGAGGCGATCAGATCCTGCTCGACCGACCGAGTCGCGCCGGGTGCGTGGCATCGGGTGGGTGCACGACGAACCGAGAGCCGAGGTCGACCGCCGTCGCCCCTTCGCGCCGCGGTCCCCGCCCGTGGTTTCCCAGATCGCCACTGTTCGGTTTCACGTGAAACGCCTCTGACTTCTCACGAGGGTCCCGGGCGAACGCACCATCCGTTTCGCTCCGTTTCACGATCGCGCCTGTTTCACGTGAAACGGACCCGGCCCGGGTGCCGGGTGCCGGGCGCCGGGTCCGAGGACTCACCGGTGGGCAGCCCCTGCATCCCCAGCCTCTGACCTCGGCCCGCCGTTCCCCCACGGGCGCCAGAACCCGGGCGCCACCCGATCTAGCCGAACGGAACCGAGCTCCGGCCAGCGCCAGTTCCATTCCGAGCTCCAGCTCCAAGGACGCCGTCACCCCTGGTCCGCACACCCCCACCAGCCCGTCGCCGCTATGTCAGAACTGGTATGCCCAGACCCGTCGCGTCTCCACCTATCCTCGAATCGCCCAGGTACGTCTGACTCCACGCAGGGAGGCGTCTTGTCCAGACCCATCACCCGAGCCACCGCACTGATCACCGCGTTCACAGCAGCGCTCGTGCTCGCCTTCGCGGCCCCCGCCAGCGCCGCGACGTTCCTCACTCACGCACAGGCGACCGCCCAGCTCAGCGCAGCCGGCATCTCCTGGACGTCGAGCGGCGGATGCAGCAATCGCAACGTCGCCACCTGCACGTCCTTCGACCAGGTGCGGCAGACCACGATCGACGGAATCAAGACGCTCCGCTCGGCCAGCGGATGTGCCATCACGGTCACCGGCGGCACCGAGACCGGACACTCCAGCGGCACCTACAGCCACTGGAACGGCTACAAGCTCGACACCCGGCAGAGCACCTGCATCGACAGCTACATCAGCAACAACTTCACGTACGTCGGATACATCTCCGGCTGGGGCTACCAGTACCGCTCCGGCGCCGGGAACCTCTACACCGACGAGGGCAACCACTGGGACATCCTCTACTACAACTGTGGCGGCTGCTGAGGCCGCCGAGCCGGCCCGTCCGCTCAGCACGAGGCCATCCGAGAACCAGGACCGGGAGCGATCGCCCAAGGCGACCGCTCCCGTTCCACGTGAAACATGACTGCCGCGAGACCTACTTCCCGCGGTGCACCCGAACGATCGTCGTGGTCTCGACGCCCTCCACAGTGGCTCCCTCGAGAATTTCCGGATCCTCCGTGGCGTACTTACGCAGCACCTTGCGTGCGGGCTCGACCTCCTGTGTCACGTTGCGCCCCTTGAGGATCACCAGCTCGCCACCCACCCGGACGAGGGGCATGCTCATCCGGACCAGCTTCGACAGCGCGGCGACCGCCCGGGAGGTGACGGCGTCCGCCTCGAAGGCGCCGTGATACTCCTCGGCTCGCCCGCGCTTGATCTCGACGTTCGCCAGGCCGAGCTCGGACACGACCTCGGCCAGCCACGTCGTTCGTCGCTCCATCGGCTCGACCAGGATCACCTGCAGCTCGGGCCGCATCACTGCGATCACGATGCCCGGCAACCCGGCTCCCGATCCGATGTCGGCAACCGATCCGACCGTGGGAAGGTACGGGACGACCGCCGCGGAGTTGAGGATGTGCCGCTCCCAGATGCGCGGTACCTCGCGGGGACCGATCAGCCCGCGCAGCTCCCCCTGATCACGGAGCAGCTGCGCGAAGCGCACCACACCGTCGTAGGCGTCGCCCAGGTACGCCTTGACCGCATCACTGGCACCCAGCGTCTCGCCGTCGAACATCTCGACGTCGGTCGAGCCGGCATCCCCTGCCACGTCCGAACCTTCCACGTCCCGTCCCTCCACTCGCTGTCGAAAGAAGCCAAACACACCGAGGGCCGGTGCACGTCCTCGGGA
>NZ_JBHWZO010000339.1:0-5804 GCF_042728455.1 Promicromonospora sp. NPDC060204 | reverse complement strand
GTTCCGCCTCGCCACAGGTCTGTCGTGTCAGTCCCGGATCACTCCGGGTAGTTGCCGCGCTTCTTGCTCATCGGCTTGGGCAGCCGCGACCGGCGCAGCTGGTAGGCGCGCGTGACCGTGTACATCAGCAGGCCGCGCGGGACCTCGCCGAACTTGGCCGTCAGACGCTTCTTCAGCGAACGCCACAGCAGCCACACGTCGACGATCGTCAGGAACAGGAACCCGTACAGGCCGAGCATCACGAAGATGCTGAGCTGCGGGTACTGCGTCGTGAAGAACGTGGCGAACAGGAAGATGAACGCGACCGGCAGGAAGAACTCGCCGAGGTTCCAGCGCGCGTCCACGAAGTCGCGCACGTACCGGCGCACCGGGCCCTTGTCCTTGGCCGGCATGTACCGCTCGTCGCCGGTCTGCATCGCCTGGTAGGACCGCTCCCGGTCGACGCGCGACTTCTCGCGCTGCGCCTTGCGCGCGGCCCGGCGGTCGTCCGGGACCAGGGGACGCTTGTTCGCGGCCTGCGCGACGTTGCGCTTGGGCGTGGGCCGGCCCTTGCCGGCGGCGCCCGACGTCGTGTCGGACGTCGCCGTCACCTCGTCCGGGGAGTCGCCCACGGGGGTCACGCCGTCTGGAGTCGAAGTCTTGCTGCGGGAGAACACCCTCCCAGCCTAATCGCTCCCGGCGGCGGCCGGTTCCGAGCCGTTAACGTGGGGCTGTGACCACCGATACCACCGCGGCCCTCCGGGCCCGCGTCACCGAGCTGTTCCCCGCCCTGCAGGCCGACCTCGAGGCGCTCGTGCGCATCCCGAGCGTCTCGGCCGCCGCGTTCGACCAGAAGCACGTGGCCGCCAGCGCCGCCGCCACGGCGCAGCTCCTGCGCGACGCCGGCCTGCCGGACGTCCAGATCCTGTCCGCCCCGCGCCCTGACGGCACGCCCGGCGCGCCCGCCGTCGTCGCGCGCCGGCCCGCGCCCGAGGGTGCGCCGACCGTGCTCCTGTACGCGCACCACGACGTGCAGCCGCCGGGCGACCCGGCGACCTGGGACACCGAGCCGTTCGAGCCCACGCAGGTGGGGGAGCGGCTCTACGGTCGGGGCGCGGCCGACGACAAGGCGGGCATCGTGGCCCACCTGGGCGCCCTGCGTACCCTCGGGCTGCCGGACGGCGCGGACCTGCCCGTGGGCGTCACGGTGTTCCTGGAGGGCGAGGAGGAGTCGGGGTCGCCGTCGTTCCGCGCGTTCCTGGAGCAGTACCGCGACCTGCTCGCGGCCGACGTCATCGTCGTGGCCGACTCCACGAACTGGAAGGTGGGCGTCCCCGCCCTCACGACGTCGCTGCGCGGCCTGGTCGACGGCGAGATCGAGCTGCGGGTCCTGGACCACGCGGTGCACTCCGGCATGTTCGGTGGTGCGGTGCTGGACGCCGTCACCCTGATGTCGCGCCTCGTGGCGACGTTCCACGACGAGGCCGGCGACGTCGCGATCGAAGGCCTGGTCACCGCGCCCGAGCCCGAGGTCGACTACTCCGAGGCCGAGTTCCGGGCCGACTCCTCGCTCCTCGACGGAGCGGAGCTCGCCGGCACGGGCACGCTGTCGGGACGGCTCTGGTCCAAGCCCGCGCTGTCCGTCATCGGCATGGACGTCACCTCGGTGGCGGAGGCGTCCAACACGATCGCGCCGCGCTGCGCCGCGAAGGTCTCGCTGCGCCTCGCGCCCGGCCAGGACCCGGTCGCGGCCGACGCCGCCCTCGCCGCCCACGTGGCCAAGCACGCGCCGTTCGGCGCGCAGGTCACGTGGCGCTCTGGCGAGCAGGGCAAGCCCTTCCTCGCCCCGGGCGACACGGCGGCGATGCGGGCCGCGCGTGCCGCCTTCTCCGAGGCGTGGGGCACCCCGCCGGTCGACGTCGGCGTGGGCGGGTCCATCCCGTTCATCGCGGACCTGCTCGAGATCTTCCCGGACGCCGCGATCCTCGTGACCGGCGTCGAGGACCCGGACTCGCGGGCGCACGGAGCGAACGAGTCGGTGCACCTCGGCGAGCTGCAGAACGTCGTGCTGGCCGAGGCGCTGCTGCTCACCAAGATCGGCGAGGGTCTCTAGCCCGACCCGCTGGTTCTTCCCGCTAGCTCTTCGCGGAGGGCTCGCGCGGTGCGACATCCATCGCGCGGGCCCAGGCCGCGACGTCCTCGGGGAGCTCGGGGGAGGGCAGGTCCTGCCCGGTCGCGTCCCGGACGACGTCGAGCGCCGAGATCCGGTTGCCCTTGCGGTCCAGGAACCGGCTGGCGACGATCCCGCGGGCGCACAGCTTGTCGCCCCGCGTGAAGACCTGCTCCAGGTAGAAGACGCGCTCGTCCCAGCCCAGGATCCGGGTCGTGATCTCGAACCGCTCGAACGGCTGCAGGGAGCGCCGGTACTTGATGGTCGACGCCGCGACCACGGGGGCCCAGCCTTTCTCCTTGGCGATCGGGAACATGCCGAGGTCGGCGATCTGGTTGTTCCGCGCCACGTCCATCATCTGCAGGTACGTGCCGTTGTTGACGTGCAGGTACGAGTCGAGGTCCAGGGGTCCGACGCGCATCCGGGTGACCGACGGGTCGAGCAGGGTCTGTCCGGGGCGGGCCTTGCGCGGGAAGAGTCCGGTCCAGGTGAGCTGGAGCATGCGAGCCATGCGCCCGAGGTTATACCGGGAACCGGCAGTATCAGATACCTTGTCCGGCACTCGGCCGGGCGCTGCCCCGGACGCCGGTCCGCGTGCTGGCCGGACGCCGGATCAGGACGTGCCCGACGGCGTCGCCGGGTGCTGGATCGCGTTGCGCACCAGCCGCCCCACGGCCGGCGTCTCCAGGCGTTCGACGAGGTGGAGCGCCATGTCGATGCCGGAGGAGACACCCGCGGACGTGATCACGTCGCCGTCGTCCACGTACCGCGCCTCGGTGTCCACCAGCACGCTCGGGTCCAGCTCGGTGAGCTCGTCGTAGTGCTCGTGGTGGGTGGTGGCGGGACGCCCCGCCAGCAGCCCGGCGGCGGCCAGGGGCAGGGCGCCGGTGCAGACGCTCGCCAGGATCGGGGTCTGCTTGCGGATCTGGCGCAGCCACTCCAGGTGCCCGGGCTCGGCCAGAAGCGGCCGCGTGCCCAGGCCGCCCGGGTAGACCAGCACGTGCAGCGGCCCCATGTCGTCCGCGCCGTGCGCGGGCAGGATCCGCAGCCCCTTGGCGAGCCGCACGCCGGCGCCGTCCCAGGAGAACGTGCTCACGGTCGGCCGGAGCTGCGAGTGGGAGCCCCACTCCGCGAAGACCTCGAAGGGCCCGACGACGTCGAGCTCCTCCGCCCCGTCGAAGACGAAGATCCCGATGCGCAGCCCGCCGTTGCCGCTCACACGCTCAGCCCGGTCAGATTCCGGGAAGGGCCAGCATCTGGTCGAGCGCCACGCGCGCCCAGTGGGCGTCGTCGGCGTCCACGACGATCCGGTTCACCATGCGTCCCTCCACGAGCGACTCCATGGCCCACACCAGGTGGGGCAGGTCGATGCGGTTCATCGTGGAGCAGAAGCACACCGTCGAGTCGAGGTAGTGCACCTGCTTGTCCGGGTGCGCGCGGGCGACCCGGCGGACCAGGTTGAGCTCCGTGCCGATGGCCCACGAGGAGCCGGGCTCGGCGGCCTCGAGCTGCTTGATGATGTACTCGGTCGAGCCGACGTAGTCGGCCGCGGTGACGACCTCGTGCTTGCACTCGGGGTGCACCATCACGTTGATGCCGGGCACCGCCGCGCGGATGTCGGTGACGTTCTGCTCCGAGAAGCGGCCGTGCACCGAGCAGTGCCCGCGCCACAGGATCATCCGGGCGTCACGCAGCTCCTGGTCGGTCAGCCCGCCGTTCGGCTTGCGCGGGTCGAAGACCACGCACTCGTCCAGCGACATCGCCAGCTCCAGCACCGCGGTGTTGCGGCCCAGGTGCTGGTCGGGCAGGAAGAGCACCTTGCCGGTGCCGTCGATGCCGCCCACCTGGTCGAACGCCCAGCGCAGCGCGACCTCCGCGTTGGAGGAGGTGCAGACGGTGCCGCCGTGGCGCCCGGTGAACGCCTTGATGGCGGCCGACGAGTTCATGTAGGTGACGGGGATCGTGGAGTCGGCGATGCCGACGTCCTGCAGCACGGCCCACGCCTCCTCGACCTGGCCGATCGCGGCCATGTCGGCCATGGAGCAGCCGGCCGCGAGGTCCGGCAGCACGACCTGCTGCGCGTCCGAGGTGAGGATGTCCGCGCTCTCGGCCATGAAGTGCACGCCGCAGAACAGGATGAACTCGGCCTCGGGACGGGCGGCCGCCTCGCGCGCGAGCTTGAAGGAGTCGCCGGTGACGTCGGCGAAGTCGATGACCTCGTCGCGCTGGTAGTGGTGGCCCAGCACGAACGCGCGGCTGCCGAGGGCGGCTCGTGCGGCACGGGCCCGGTCCACCAGGTCCGGGTCGCTCGGTGCGGGCAGCTCGCCCGTACACTCCACGCCGCGCTCGGAGGCCAGGTCACGCCCCTGGCCGAGCAGCAGCAACGGGGACGACGCGGGCTCGGAGAAGCCGGAGTATTCAGCCAGCAGGGTGCTCACGGTCACCATCATGACACGCGGTGGTGACACCTTGACCGGACGATGCCACGATGCCTCTCGTGCACGTGCTGCTGCTTGCCGAGACCCTGCCCGACGCCGAGCGACTGGCCTCCGCGTGGCATGCCGCCGCGCCGCACGCCGGCACCGAGGCGCGGGCCGTCCGGGTGCCCGCGGCCGCCGCTGTGTCTGCTGCCGGTCCGGGCGCTGCGCCGGGCGGCGGGCCGGGCGGCGGGCACGACGACGGCGCGGGCCGCGGCGTGCTCCTGGCGGGTCCGGCGATCCCGGTGGGCCGGCCGGCCGCCGTCGGGCCGCAGGACGTGGGGCCTGCCCACCCCGGCCCGACCCCGCCCGGTCCCGCCTCGTCGGCCCTGCCGCGGGCGGAGCAGGCGGCGCTGACCGACGCCGCCGCGCGCGCCGACGTCGTAGTGGCGTACGTCACGCTGCTCGACGGCGAGGGGCTGCACAGGGGAGTGGTCGTGGAGGCGGCGGCCGCTGCCGCGCCGCACGCCGTCCCCGTCGTCGTGCTCACCGGACGCAGCCAGGCGAGCAGGCGGGAGTGGTCCACGGCGGGCCTCAGCGGGGTGCACGAGGTGGCGGACGACGACGTCGCGCGCGTGGCCCGGACGTGGTCGCCGGGCTGGGCCCGCTGACCGCGGAGGTGACGCCGCGCACGTGGAACGGTGATGGGCTCGGGCGAGACCTGGGCGTACGATCTGAGAACAGACCGGAACGCGGGAACAGACGGACGAGCCGAAGAGTTGGCAACGTTCAAGGATCGACTACCGGTATGTCGAACACGATCGGGAGATGACATGACCGACACCACCACGGACATCGCTACCCACGGCGTCAACGTCACTGACGTCGCCGCGGGCAAGGTCCGTAGCCTGCTCGAGCAGGAGGGCCGCGACGACCTGCGCCTCCGCGTAGCGGTGCAGCCGGGTGGCTGCTCCGGGCTGATCTACCAGCTCTACTTCGACGAGCGGGTGCTCGACGGGGACGCTCTGCGCGACTACGACGGCGTCGAGGTCGTCGTGGACAAGATGAGCGTGCCGTACCTCGAGGGCGCCACGATCGACTTCAAGGACACCATCGAGCAGCAGGGCTTCACGATCGACAACCCGAACGCCGGCAGCGCATGCGCCTGCGGCGGGTCGTTCTCCTGATCGAAGCTCGCTGAGCGCAGTCTCGGCACGACGGGCCGGTCACCTCAGGGT
>NZ_JBHWZO010000338.1:0-5856 GCF_042728455.1 Promicromonospora sp. NPDC060204 | reverse complement strand
GGCACGGGCCTGTGCCGACCTCGACGCAAACTGCCGACCCTGCGGGGCAGACTGCCGACCGCGCGGGCCCCGCGTCAGGGGCAGCCGAACCGCCGCGTCCGGTGGGGCCGGCGGCGCTGTCGTCCTCGGCGCCACCCGCCCGTAAGGTTGCCCGGTGATAGTCGTCGCCGTCGTGGGCCCCACCGCCACCGGGAAGTCGGACCTCGCGCTCGACCTGGCCGAGGCGCTGGGCGCCGCGCCCGGCGCCGTGCCCGGAGCCGCATCGGGCGCCGCGTCCGGCGCCGTGGCGGGCGAGATCGTGAACGCCGACGCCTTCCAGCTCTACCGCGGCATGGACGTCGGCACCGCCAAGGTCCCGCCGGCCGAGCGGCGCGGGATCGTGCACCACCAGCTCGACGTGCTGGACCCGGCGCAGGACGCGTCCGTGGCGCGCTACCAGCAGGCCGCGCGCGCCGACCTGGACGCGATCGCCGGCCGCGGCGCCCGCGCCGTCGTCGTCGGCGGCTCGGGCCTGTACGTGCGAGCGCTGCTGGACCAGATGGACTTCCCCGGGACGGATCCGGCCGTCCGGGAGCGGCTCGAGGCGCGGGCCGAGACCGAGGGGCGGCGCGCCCTGCACGCCGAGCTGGCGCGGCTGGACCCCCTGGCCGCCGAGAGCATCGGGCCGCACAACACCCGCCGCATCGTGCGGGCGCTGGAGGTCATCGAGATCACCGGGCTCCCCTACACGGCCAACCTGCCGCGTCAGGAGTACGTGCGCCCCGCGGTGCAGATCGGGCTGGACTGCTCGCGCGAGGTGCTCGACGCGCGGGTCGGGAGCCGCGTCGACCGGATGTGGGACGGCGGCCTGGTCGAGGAGGTGCGCGGCCTGGCGAGCCCGGAGCAGGGCGGCACCGGAACCGGGCTCGGCGTCACCGCCGCGCGCGCCGTCGGCTACGCCGAGGTGCTCGCCTGGTGGCGCGGCGAGTCCACCGAGGCCGAGGCCAGGGAGGCCGTCACCGCGAACACCCGGCGCCTCGCGCGCAAGCAGATGGGCTGGTTCGGCCGCGACCCGCGCGTGCACTGGCTCGACGCGGCCTCGCCCCACCTGCTGGACGACGCCCTCGCCGTCGTGGCCGCCGCCGACGCCGGGACCTTGGCGGTTGCCGGGACCGAGCCGGTGCGCCGTAGCCTGGGGTCATGACGCAGCCCGCGACCAGCCCCGTGCCCTCCGTCCCGACCCCCGGGACCCTCGCCTTCACCAAGGGCCACGGCACGCAGAACGACTTCGTGCTGATCGCGGACCCGCAGGGGCTGCTCGACCTGACCCCCGCCGACGTGCGCCGGCTCGCCGACCGCCGTGCCGGGATCGGCGGCGACGGCGTGATCCGGCTCGCGCCCACCGCTGCCCTCGCGAGCGCGGGCGAGGAGGCCGCCCAGGCCGCCCTCGCGCAGGACCCCACGGCCGAGTGGTTCATGGACTACCGGAACGCCGACGGCTCCGTGGCCGAGATGTGCGGCAACGGCGTGCGCGTCTTCGCCGCGTTCGCCGAGCAGGAGGGCCTCGCCGACCTCTCCGCCGGCCCGCTCAGCCTCGGTACGCGCGCCGGCGTCAAGCGCGTGACCAAGGAGGCGAACGGCTGGTACGCCGTCGACATGGGCCGCTGGTTCCTGCCCGGCGGCGAGTCCGCGGCGGCCGACGGCTACGACGCCGCGGTGGCGGTTCGCGGCTGGACTGCGCCCCGGCCCGCCCTGAGCGTCGACCTCGGCAACCCGCACACCGTCGTCGCCCTCGCGAGCGTCGAGGAGCTCGCCTCGCTGGAGCTCTTCCACGCCCCCGAGGTCGCCCCCGTGCCGCCGCACGGCACCAACGTCGAGCTCGTGGTGCCGCTGGGCGAGGAGGAGGGGCCCGACGGCGTCGTCGGGCGCCTGCGCATGCGCGTGCACGAGCGCGGGGTGGGCGAGACGCCGTCCTGCGGCACCGGCGCCTGCGCGGCGGCGCTCGCGGTGCGGACCTGGCAGGGCGGCTCGTCCGGCGCCGGCGCCCCCGACACGTGGATCGTCGAGGTGCCGGGCGGCGAGGTGCGCGTGCGCGTGCTGCCGGGCGGCAACGTCGAGCTCGCGGGCCCGGCCGAGCTGGTCTACTCGGGCCAGGTCTCCCTCTGACGTGTCAGACGTGCAGGTCCCTGGGGTGACCTGTACGTCTGACCCGTGCGGCTGGGGACAGGTCAGCCCGCGACGCGGAGCACCCGGAAGCCCTTGGACGACGTCGTCCGCTCGACCGGGAGCCCCAGCGCCTCGGTGATCCAGCGGGCCAGTGAGTCGGAACCCAGGTTCTTCTGCACCACGAGCCAGGCCACCGCGTCCGGCTCCAGCCGGGGCAGCCAGCGCGTCAGGAGCTCGTGCAGCGCCTCCTTGCCCACGCGGATCGGCGGGTTGGACCAGCAGGCGGCGAACCGCACGTCGTCGGGCACGTCGTCGGGCAGGGCCGCCCGGACGTTCTCCAGACCCAGCCGCTCGGCGTTGCGCCGCACCAGGTCGAGCGCGCGCTCGTTGACGTCGACCGCCCAGACCGTGGCCTCCGGCGCCGCCAGCGCCAGGCTGATCGTGATGGGCCCCCACCCGCAGCCCAGGTCGAGCAGGTCGCCCGTGGCCGGGGGCGCGGGCACGTGGTCCAGCAGCACCGCGGTGCCCTTGTCGAGCCCGCCGGGGGAGAAGACGCCGGCCGCCACCTCGACCTCCAGGGCGCGGCCGGCGAGGCGGACGGTCCGGGTGCGGCGCTCGTCGTCCGAGGCGGGCTGTGCGGTGAAGTAGTGGTCGCTGGACACCGGACGATCCTAGGCGGTTGCCGCCCGTGGCGACCGGTGCCAGCCTGCGGGCATGGAGATCGCCGAGGCCACCGTGGAGCGGTGGGACGACGTGCAGACCGTGTTCGGCACGCGCGGCGGCGCCCACCACTGCCAGTGCCAGCGCATCCGGCTGGGCGACCGCGCCTGGTGGTACATGCCGGTCGAGGAGCGCACGCACACGCTGCGGGAGCAGCTCGACCCGCCCCCGGGGGCGCCGACGTCGGGCGCCCTGCTCGGCTACGTCGACGGCGAGCCGGCCGGCTGGGTCGCGGTGGCGCCCCGCACCGAGTTCGTCCGCTACCGCGGCAGCCAGGTCCCGTGGGCGGGCCGGCACGAGGACAAGGACGACGCCGGCGTGTGGGCCGTCACGTGCTTCGCCGTGCGCGCCGGCTACCGCAAGCAGGGCCTGATGTACGGCCTCGCGGCGGCCGCCGTCGAGCACGCGCGCGAGCGCGGCGCGCAGGCGGTCGAGGGCTACCCCATCGTCCCGGACCCGGGGCAGCAGATCACCTGGGGCGAGGTCAACGTGGGCACGCCCGGGCCGTTCGCGGCGGCGGGGCTGACGGAGGTCAGCCGGCCGACCAAGCGGCGTCGGGTCATGCGGCTCGTTTTCTGAACCGCCGCCGGCGCCGCAACCGCCGGCCACGCCCCCGGCCCACCAGCGCCGCCTCACCCCCACGGCGGGTAGTCCGGGAACCGGCTCACGCCGAGCCCTACCGCTTCGGACCAGCGGTGGACCCACTCGTCGAGGTCCCGGATGGCGGCCGGCTCCCTGAGCGTCGTCAGGTAGGTCTCGTGGGCGTCGACGACGTCCCGGCCGAGCCCGCGCTCCCGGACCTCGGCGACGAGGCGCTCGCGCAGGTCGGCGGTGCTGGCCCGGTCGTCGAGCAGGACGCTGTGCGCGATGCCGACGAGGTCGCCGTCGGCCAGCCCGGCCACGCCGGTCCGCACGATGTCGGGGGAGCGGACCACCGGCCGCGGGGGCGGCGTCAGGAGCATCGTCGCCCGCCAGTCGTAGTCCGGGTCGCGCAGGTGGCCGCGCAGGGCGGGAACGACCATGTCGGTAGGGCACGAGCGGTGCTCCAGGGGCAGCATCCGCCGCATGCGGCTCACCACCGAGGGGCCGCTCCGTCTGGAACTGGCTATGACGGTGTGCCCGTCCGCGCCGTCGCGCACCAGGGCCACGATCCGCGCGGTCTCCTCGTCGGTCCACGGGCGGCCCGTCCGGTCGGGTCCCTCGAGCTCTTCGGGCATGGTCGTACCGTCCCCTGCGTGTGGTGGTCGTCGTCCTCACAGTCTCAGCGGCTGCCGTCGGCTCGTGCTGGTTGTCCACAGGCGCGATCGCCACGGCAGCGGGTTGGGGAAAGACATAGCCGCGGGACTTTCAGGCGTGGGAAACTTGTTGTAACGAGCACGAACCATCGAGAGTTAGGTAGTACATGACCCACACCCCGACAGAGCCCGAGCTCCCCGCAGAGGAGACGCCCGAACTCCGCGCGGCCCAGGCAGACGCCCAGGCGATCGCGAACGATGTCGTGGCACGGGTTCTCGCTCGGGCGGGGACCGCACGTGCCGACGGCGGAACGGTGCACACCGTGGCCGACGGCGACCAGCTGGACCTCGAGGAGCGCACCGCGCTGCGTCGTGTGGCCGGCCTGTCGACCGAGCTCGAGGACGTCACCGAGGTCGAGTACCGGCAGCTTCGCCTGGAGAAGGTGGTGCTCGTCGGCCTGTTCTCGGGCGGCGAGCACGCGGCCCGCGACGCGGAGATCTCGCTGCGCGAGCTCGCCGCGCTGGCCGAGACCGCCGGTTCCCAGGTGCTGGACGGCCTGCTGCAGCGACGGCAGAAGCCCGACCCCGGCACGTACCTCGGTTCCGGCAAGGCGCTGGAGCTGGCCCAGGTGGTCCTGGCGACCGGCGCCGACACCGTGATCGTCGACAGTGAGCTCGCCCCGTCCCAGCGCCGTGCGCTGGAGGACGTGGTCAAGGTCAAGGTCGTCGACCGCACGGCCCTGATCCTGGACATCTTCGCGCAGCACGCGAAGTCCCGTGAGGGCAAGGCCCAGGTCGAGCTCGCCCAGCTCGAGTACCTCCTGCCGCGCCTGCGCGGCTGGGGCGAGTCGATGTCCCGCCAGGCCGGTGGCCAGGTGGGCGGCGCGGGGGCCGGCATGGGCTCGCGCGGCCCCGGTGAGACCAAGATCGAGCTGGACCGGCGGCGCATCCGCGACCGGATGGCCAAGCTGCGGCGCGAGATCGTCGCGATGAAGCCGGCGCGCGAGACCAAGCGGCTGAGCCGCAAGCGGAACGCGATCCCCGCGGTCGCGATCGCGGGCTACACCAACGCCGGCAAGTCGTCGCTGCTCAACGCGCTGACCGGCGCGGGCGTGCTGGTGCAGAACGCGCTGTTCGCCACGCTGGACCCGACGGTCCGGCGGACGAAGACGGAGGACGGCCGCGTCTACACGTTCACCGACACGGTCGGGTTCGTGCGGCACCTCCCGCACCAGCTCGTCGAGGCGTTCCGGTCCACGCTGGAGGAGGTCGGCGACGCCGACATCCTGCTGCACGTGGTCGACGCGTCCCACCCGGACCCGGAGGGGCAGATCGCGGCGGTCCGCGAGGTGCTGTCCGAGATCCCGGCGTTCGAGAACGTCCACGAGATCGTGGTGCTGAACAAGGCCGACGTCGCCGACCCGACGGTCGTCGGCCGGATCCAGCGGCGCGAGCGGCACACCGCCGTCGTCTCCGCGCACTCCGGCGAGGGGATCGCCGAGCTGCGTGCCCGGATCGCGGCCGAGCTGCCGCGGCCCGGCGTGCACGTCGACCTGGTGGTCCCGTACGAGCGGGGCGACCTGGTGCACCGGGTGCACGAGCACGGTGACATCGAGCTCACCGAGCACGTCGCCGCCGGCACGCACCTGCGCGGCCGGGTGGACGAGCAGCTCGCCACCGAGCTGCGTCAGGTCGCCGTGGCGCACTGACCCGTGGCCAACCGCACCGACTACGACCTCAAGGCGCACTCCGAGGC
>NZ_JBHWZO010000337.1:0-5859 GCF_042728455.1 Promicromonospora sp. NPDC060204 | reverse complement strand
GGTCACGCGCGTCCGGCCGGGCCGGTGGTGGGCAGGGTCACGGTGACCACCGTAGGCCCGCCGGCCGGGCTGGACAGGTCGAACGTGCCGTCGACGGACCGCACCCGGTCGGCCAGCCCGGCCAGGCCGGACCGCAGCCCCGAGCCGTCGGGCGCGACGACCACGGCGCCGCCGCGGCCGTCGTCGCGCACCCGGATCCGGAGCGCCGCCCCGGCGCCTCCGACCCCGGTAACGGGCTCGACCAGCACGTACACGCCGGAGGCGCGGGCGTGCTTGGCCGCGTTCGTGACGAGCTCGGCCACGCTGAAGTACGCGATCGACTCCAGCGCCGGGGCCAGGCGGCCGTCCGCCTCCACGCTCGGGTCCACGTCGACGGTGACGGGCAGGGGCGACCGCGCCGCAAGGGTCTCCAGCGCCACGCCGAGGCCGCTGTCGAGCGCCGGCGGGTGGATGCCCCGGGCCAGCTCGCGCAGCTCGGTGAGCGCCTCCTTGGTCGACGCGTGCGCGGTGTCGACCAGCTCGACGGCCTGGGTGACGTCGCCGCCGTCGGCGAGCTGCTCCCGCGCCTCGCCGAGCTGCATGGCGACGGCGACCAGGCGGGCCTGTGTGCCGTCGTGCAGGTCGCGCTCGATGCGGCGCAGCCGGGCGTCGGCGTCGTCCACGGTGCCGGTGCGGGACCGCTCCAGCTCGGCGACCCGCAGGCTCGCCCGGGTCGGGCTCAGCAGGCCGCTGGTGAGCACCCGGAAGAGCAGCGCGAACATCCGCGTGATCCACGGCCAGCAGAAGAGCAGCAGCAGGCCGGCGAGCGCGGCGAGGGCCAGGCGCGGGGGCGTGTCCAGGAAGTACGCGTCGCCGAACTGCGCCCCGCGGTGCAGCGCGCCGTCGGCGCCGGGCTGCTCCGGCAGGTACCGGTACCAGAACCAGTAGGTGAGGCCGCCCAGGCCGGTGGCCAGGAACGTGATGCTCGTGACGAAGGACAGGATGGCGAGCGGGAACGTGACGAACATGAACAGCAGCGCGCGCCAGCCGGTCGCGTCGCCGATCAGGGAGCCGATCGTGCGCCAGAAGCCGCGCGGCCGCACGTACGGGGCGGGCACGGCGACGTCGAGGTCGAGCAGGTCGCGGGCGAGGCCGCGGTACATCGCGCCCCAGCCGCGGCCGCCGGCCACGACGGCCCCGGCCACGAACAGCCCGACCACCGTGACGGCGATGCCGGCCGTGAAGCTGACCGCGAAGAGCGTGTAGGTCAGCGCGAACGGGGCCAGCAGGAGCACCAGCGTCAGGTAGCCCTGCTCGCGCCAGGTGCGGGCCGCGAACGGTGCGGTGAGGAAGCCGGGGCCGGGCCGCGCGGCGCCGTCCGGGACGACGGCGGGTGCGAGCCGGTCGGCGGTCATGGTTGTCATGGTGCCAGGTTCGCCCCTGCCGGGGTGGGGGCGACATGGGGTCGACCGCCGGGTTCTCCGGGGGTTTTCCCCCGCACCGGGGTGCGGTCCACCCGCGGCCCGCGGCATACCCCCACCGGGTGAACCTGGGCCGAACACGCCAGGTCGGGGCGCACGAGGCCGGGTTTGCTGGACCAGGCTGGCACACTGGAGGGCATGAAGGTACGAGTTCTTGTCGTCGACGACGACACAGCACTGGCGGAGATGATCGGCATCGTCCTCAAGGGCGAGGGCATCGAGGCGATCTTCTGCGCCGACGGGGACTCCGCGCTGGGCATGTTCCGGACCCATCAGCCCGACCTCGTGCTGCTCGATCTCATGCTGCCCGGCAAGGACGGCGTCCAGGTCTGCCGCGAGATCCGCGCCGAGTCGGGCGTGCCGATCATCATGCTGACGGCCAAGTCCGACACGCTCGACGTGGTGGTGGGCCTCGAGTCCGGCGCCGACGACTACGTCTCCAAGCCGTTCAAGCCCAAGGAGCTCGTCGCCCGGATCAAGGCGCGCCTGCGCCGCAGCGAGGACCCGGGCCCGGAGCGCCTGGTCGTGGGCGACGTCGAGATCGACGTCACCGGCCACACCGTCATGCGCGACGGCGAGCGCATCGCGCTCACCCCGCTCGAGTTCGACCTGCTCGTGGCGCTGGCCCGCAAGCCGTGGCAGGTCTTCACGCGCGAGGTGCTGCTGGAGCGCGTGTGGGGCTACCGGCACAGCGCCGACACGCGCCTGGTCAACGTGCACGTCCAGCGCCTGCGCTCCAAGATCGAGCGGGACCCGGAGAACCCGGAGATCGTGCTGACGGTGCGCGGTGTCGGCTACAAGGCGGGCGCGACACGCTGATGCCGTCCGGCCTGGCCGCGCGGCTTCGCCGAGTGGTCTCACGGGCCCGGGTGGTCACGGTCCGGGCCACCCGCCGCGGGGTCGCGCAGTGGCGCTCCTCCTTGCAGCTGCGGGTCGTCACCACCGCCCTCGCGATCGGCCTCGCGGCGATCGCCGTGCTCGGGCTGTACCTGTCGACGTCGGTGCGGGACGGGATCTACGAGCAGCGGCTCGCGGCGATCGACCGGGAGGCCGCCGCGCTGACGACGCAGGTCTCGGAGAACTTCTCGAACTCCGCGACGACGTCGAACGGCGACCTGCAGAGCCTGCTGAACGACACGGTCTCGACGCTCACCGCCACCAGCGGCTCCACCGCGCAGGACTACTTCCTGCTGCAGGAGCCCGGCGGCACCGCGCAGGTGTCCGACGTCGTGTCCCGGGGTGACCTGACGGACGTGGTCATCACCGACGAGCTGCGCCAGGCGAACATCGCCTCCGAGGACGACCAGGTGCTGCAGGCGGTGGGCATCCCGGCGGCCGACGACCCGGGCGTGGTCCGGCCGGGCGTCATCGTGGGCTCCACGGTCCAGGCCGCGCCCGACGCCCGCTACGAGATCTACTACCTCTACTCCCTGGAGCCCGAGCAGGAGACGCTGTCGTTCGTGCACCGCGTGCTGCTCGCGGGCGGGTTCGGGATGCTGGCCCTGCTCGGCGTCGTCACGTGGACGATGGCCCGGCAGACCGTGACGCCGGTGACGCGGGCCGCGACCGTGGCCGAGCGCCTCGCCGAGGGGCACCTCTCGGAGCGCATGCCCGGCGCGCGCGGCGCCGACGAGATGGCGAGCCTGGCGCGGTCGTTCAACGAGATGGCCGACAGCCTGCAGGACCAGATCCGGCGCATGGAGGAGCTCTCCGCGATGCAGCGGCGGTTCGTCTCCGACGTGTCGCACGAGCTGCGCACGCCGCTGACGACCATCCGGATGGCGAGCGAGATCATCCACGAGTCGCGGGACCAGATGGACGCGGACGCCAGCCGCTCCGCCGAGCTGCTGCTGGGCCAGATCGACCGGTTCGAGTCGCTGCTGGCCGACCTCCTGGAGATCAGCCGGTTCGACGCCGGCGCCGCCGTGCTCGACGCCGAGCGGCGCGACCTGGGCGACCTGGTCATGTCCGTGGTGGAGCAGGCCGCCCCGCTGGCGGAGACCAAGGACGTCCGGGTCTCGGTGCGCCTGCCCGACGGCGACGCCGCGGCCGACTTCGACCCGCGCCGGATCGAGCGCATCCTGCGCAACCTCGTGGTCAACGCCATCGAGCACGCGGAGGAGCGCCCCGTCGAGGTGACGGTCGCGGAGAACGACCGCGCGGTGGCGGTCGTGGTGCGCGACTACGGCGTCGGCATGACCAAGCAGGAGGTCGAGCACGTGTTCGACCGCTTCTGGCGGGCCGACCCGGCGCGCGCCCGCACCACGGGTGGCTCCGGCCTGGGCCTGGCGATCGCCCTGGAGGACGCCCACCTGCACGCGGGCCGCCTCGACGCCTGGGGCCGCCCGGGGCAGGGGGCGAGCTTCCGCCTCACGCTCCCGCGCAGCGCGGGCATCCAGGTGGAGGAGCCGCCGGTGACCATGGCGCCCGCCTCGCACGGGCCCGGTGTGCTCACGGGGCAGGTCCCCGTGGTGCACCCGTCCGCCGGCCCGACCCCGACCCAGATCCCGGACCTGTCCGACCACGACCTGGACGAGCGCGGCGAGCGCGGCGAGCGCGCCGGATCGAGATCCACGACGACCGACCTGGAGGTGCGCTGATGCGCAGGGCAGCGAACACCGCGGTCGCCGTCGTCGTCGCCCTGCTCGCCGCCGTCGGGCTCGGGGCCTGCGCCCAGATCCCCACCTCCGGCCCCGTCCGGGTGGGCACCGCGCCCGTCGAGCCCCAGACCGACATCGCGTTGCTGCCGCGCGGACCCATGCCGGGTACGGAGCCGCAGGCGATCGTGTCGGGCTTCCTCGGCGCGGCGGCTGCCGCGGCGACGTCGCCCAAGGAGTTCCAGACCGCCCGGGAGTTCCTGACCAGCGAGGTCGCGGACGCCTGGGACCCGGACGAGGCGGTGCGCGTCGTCCGCGAGGCGCCGCTGCCGGAGCCGCTGGAGGGGGAGATCGACCTCGGGACCACCGAGACGGTGGAGATCGTCGTCCGGGCGACGACCATCGCGACCCTGGACAGCACCGGCGCCTACACCGAGGTGGGCAGCCCGCGCGAGGTCGGCTACCGGTTCACGCTCGTCATGGTGGGCGGCGAGTGGCGCATCTCCGCGCTCGACAACGGCGTGCTCGTGCCCGCCAACCTCTTCGCCAACCAGTACCGGGCCACGCGGCTGTACTTCCCGAGCGCGAACGAGATCACGACCCTGGTGCCCGACCTGCGCTGGTTCCCGCGCCGGCTGTGGCAGAAGGTGGCCGTGGAGCAGATCCTCGCCGGGCCGCCCGAGTGGCTCCAGGGCGCCACGCAGTCCCTGGTTCCGGACGGGACCGGGCTCGTCTCGCAGTCCGTCCCGGGCAGGGACGACGCCGACGTCGTGCCGATCCGGCTCACCGAGCAGATCAGCGAGGTGCCGGCTACGCAGCGCAAGGTGATCGCGGCGCAGCTCTCCGCGACCCTCTCCGAGGGCGCCGGCCGGGTGGTTCCCGTCGAGCTGTTCAGCAACCAGAACCGGCTGTCGGTCGACGCGGCCGACGTGGACCTGCCGGCGACGATCGCCCAGGCGATCGTGCTCAAGGATGACAAGCTGTACCGGGTGGACGACGGCCGGCTCGTCGAGCACGACGTGTCCATCGACCTGTCGGGCATCGACCCGACCGCGCTCGCCGTCAGCCCCGGGACCACACCCATCGTGGTGCGCGACGGCACGGACCGGATCGTCAACCTCTCCCTCGACGAGGGCGAGGGCCCGGTGCCGGTCCTGGAGGGGTCCGACCTGGCGGCGCCGTCGGTGGACAAGTTCGGCAACACGTGGACCAGCGGCGACGCGGGCGAGCTGCGGGTGGCGACGGACACGCTCGACGTGGTCGAGCTGAAGCCCGAGTGGCTCAAGGGCCGCAGGGTGGTCAGCGTGTCGGTGTCGCCGGAGGGCTCGCGCATCGCGGTCGTCAGCGAGACGCCGTCCGGCCGGCAGGTGCAGGTCGCGGGCGTCGTGCGCGACGCCGAGGACGCCCCGGTCAGCCTGGCGGCCGCGCTGTCGGTCGCCGCGCCGGTGGCCGACGTCGTGGAGGCCCGCTGGGCGGGGCTCACGACGCTCGCCCTCCTGACGCGCAACGGTCAGGGCACGTCCTCCGTCTGGAACGCGGGCGTCGGGGGCCTGGCCGGCACCGCCGGGCAGTCGCGCCAGCTCCCGGGGCTCACCGACGTCGCCCAGATCGCGGCGGGCGTGACCGACCAGGGGATCCTCGTGCTCACCGAGGACGGCGACCTGGAGCACGAGGAGACCGGCGTCTGGCAGCCGATCGCCGAGGACGTGGACCTCGTCGCCTACCCGGGCTGACCTGGCTCGCGCGTTCCTGCGCGGGAGAGCTGGGCGGGAACAGGACGGCGGCGGGGCGGAACCGTATCC
>NZ_JBHWZO010000336.1:0-5902 GCF_042728455.1 Promicromonospora sp. NPDC060204 | reverse complement strand
TGCGAGGCGGGTGCGCAAGGTTCAGGCCGGCCGGCGGTCAGCCCTGCGGGACCACCCGCGGCCAGCGGTCCTCGGCCGGCGGCTCCCACGTCGCGGCGTCGGCGTCGACCTGGTCGCCGGAACGGATGTCCTTGACCTGGTCGGCGCCCACGACGCCGTCCTCCCCCGCGGAACCCGGGAACCAGACGAACGGGATGCCGCGCCGGTCGGCGTACTTGATCTGCTTGCCGAACCTCGCGGCGCTCGGCGCGACCTCCACCGGGATGTCCCGGGCGCGCAGCGCCGCGGCCACGGCGTCGGACGTCGCGCGGTCCTCCTCGGACGAGACCGCGACCAGCACGGCGGACGGCACCGAACGCGTCGCCTCCACGAGGCCGGCGGACAGCAGCCGCGAGACGAGGCGCGAGACGCCGATCGACAGGCCCACACCGGGGTAGGTGTTCTTGCCGTCGGACGCGAGCGTGTCGTACCGGCCGCCCGAGCAGACCGAACCGAGCTGCTCGTGCCCCACCAGCACCGTCTCGTAGACGGAGCCGGTGTAGTAGTCGAGGCCGCGCGCGATCTTCAGGTCGGCCACGACCACGCCCGGCGCGCGCTGCGCCGCCGCGGCGATCAGCGCGCCCAGCTCGGCCAGGCCCGTCTCCAGGAGCTCGGTCACGGCGCCGTACGACTCGGCCAGCGCCCGCACCTCGTCGATCACGCCGACGTCGGACCCCGAGATCGACGCCAGCGCGAGGCAGGCCTTGGCCTGGTCGTCGGTGGCACCGCACTCGGTCACGAGCAGCTCGGAGACCTTGTCCGGGCCGATCTTGTCGAGCTTGTCGATCTGGCGCAGCACGCCCTCGACGTCGTCCAGCCCGACGCCGCGGTAGAAGCCCTCGGCGACGCGGCGGTTGTTCACCAGGATGCGGACCGGCGGCAGGCCGATCTCGCCCAGCGCGCCGAGCGCCTCGGCCATGACCAGCGGCGCCTCGACCTCGAAGTGGTACGGCAGCTCGCCCGCGCCCACGATGTCGATGTCGGCCTGGACGAACTCACGGAAGCGGCCGTCCTGGGGGCGCTCGCCGCGCCACACCTTCTGGATCTGGTAGCGGCGGAACGGGAACGCGATGCGGCCGGCGTTCTCCAGCACGTAGCGGGCGAACGGGACGGTCAGGTCGAAGTGGAGGCCGAGCTGCTTCTCGGAGCCGGAGCGGGCGGCGCCGTCCTCCTCCTGGAGGCGGGACAGGACGTAGACCTCCTTGGAGGTCTCCCCCTTGCGCAGGAGCTGGTCGAGCGGCTCGACGGCCCGCGTCTCGATCCCGGCGAACCCGTGCAGCTCGAAGGTGTGCCGCAGCGTGTCGAGGACGTGCTGCTCGACGATGCGACCGTCAGGGAGCCATTCGGGGAAACCGGAGAGAGGAGTGGGCTTTGCCATGCCTCAGATCTTCCCACGAGCGGCGACCCGTCAGCCCGGGTTTTCCACAGCCTGGTCGACCAGCCCGGCGAGCACGTCCAGCTCGCCCCGCTCGTGCCATGCCAGCCGGCGCAGCACCTTCACGCTGGTCCAGCTCCCGTGGTCGGGCCAGACCCGGGACAGGTCCGGCGCCATCGTGGAGACCACACGCCGCACGTGCGCCCCGGACTCCTCGAGCTCGGTCACCACGTCGTCCGCCCGCTCTCGCGCGGGCAGCCCCAGCAGCGGCAGGTAGTAGCGCGACTCGGTGTCCGCGATGTGGAACGCGAGCTGTTCCACCGTGTGCCAGGACGCGTAGGCCGGGAGCCGCCGTCCGGGGTCGCGGTAGGCCAGCACCCCGGGCGGGGCGGCCCGCACCAGGTCGAGGGTCCTGGCCCGGGTCCGGGCCAGGACGGCGAGCGTCGCCCCGCGCTCCGCGTCCGACGCCGGCGCCAGGTCGCGCTCGAACACCGTCTCGTCGCCGCTCTCGGCCCGGACCACGCGCTCGACGACGTCGATGGCCTCTGCAGCGCCGGCCCCGAGCCCGCACCGCTCGGCGAGGTCCGCGAGCGCCGCGGCGTCGTCGGGCCCCTGGCCGCAGGTGCCCCAGTGCGTCAGGTCGAACGTCCACGCGGCGGACCAGCCGTCCTCGGCCATCCCCGCGCGCGTGTCGACGTACGCCCTCACGCGCCGGCCACGGTGAGGAACGGGTTGGTCGCCAGCTCGCGGGCCACGGTGGTGGCGGGGCCGTGCCCGGGGACCACGGCGAGCGCCGGGTCGAGGCCGCGCACGACGTCGCGCAGGGTCTTGCCCATCACCTCGTACGAGCCGCCGTGCAGGTCGGTGCGGCCGACGGAGCCCGCGAACAGGACGTCGCCGGTCAGGACTACCTCGTCGTCGAGGCGGTAGAGCGTGGACCCCTCGGTGTGGCCCGGCGCGTGCAGGGCGTGCAGCGTGACATCGCCGAACGTGAGCTCTGCCGACCCGCCGGGCGTGGCGAACGGCTCGACCAGGTCGGGCGCCCGGTAGTCGTCGCGGTGCAGCCCGAGCGCGGTCTCCAGCGCGGGGCTCAGCGTGGCGAACGGGTCGGCCAGGCGGTATGCGTCGGCCTCGTGCAGGCGCATCGGGATCCCGTACCGCGCGCACAGGACCCCGGCGTCCCAGGTGTGGTCGGCGTGGCCGTGCGTGGCGAGGACGGCGCGCGGCTTCAGTCCGGTGTCGTCGAGCAGGCGTCCGACGGCGTCGGCGACCCCCGCACCGGCGTCCACCACCACGCAGTCGGCACCCGCCGACACGACGCAGCAGTTGGTCCCGAAGACCGGCGCGACCAAGACACGAAGCTCCACGCGACCCACGCTAGCGGCTCCCGTCGTGCCTGGCAGAGGCTTCTTCACCCGTCGCCGGAGGCGCTCAGACAGTATGACCTGGCATCCGATGCCTACACTGTCCCCGCACGGGGTGATTCGCCCCGGATCCATCAGGTGAATCGGTCCAGCGTGACCGCGCCCCGGGTCGGGGTGAGCACGAGAGAGCACGGGGAAGGGAACGCGGTGGCTTCCACCAAGCAGCGGCAGCGCGCGCAGCAGGCCAGGCAGGCCGACAAGCGGGCGCAGCGGCAGGCGGCCAAGCGCGCGCACAAGCAGCGCCTGTGGACCTTGGTCGCACTGTTCACGGTGCTCGCGCTCGTCGGCGCCTTCGTGGTCGCCGCGCTGATCAGCTCCGGTGCGCCCGAGGCGGGCGACGATGCCGAAGCAGGCGCGGGCACCGAGACCTGCCCGGCCGGCGTCCAGGAGGCGCGGGACACCTACGAGCTCGCCGACCCGTCGGTGGCCGAGGACCGCACCTGGACCGTCACGCTGCAGGCCTGCTCGGGCGACACCACCGCCGACGTCGTGCTCGAGCTCGACGGCGCGGCCGCGCCGCAGGCCGTCGCCAGCTTCGTGACGCTCGCCCAGGGCGGGTACTTCGACGAGACCGGCTGCCACCGCCTCACGACCCAGGGCATCTTCGTGCTCCAGTGCGGCGACCCGACCTTCACGGGCTCCGGCAGCCCGGGCTACTCCTTCGGGCCCATCGAGAACGCCCCGGAGGACGACCTCTACCCCGCCGGCACCGTCGCGATGGCGCGGCGGGGCGACGACGCCGAGTCCATGGGCTCCCAGTTCTTCCTCGTCTACGAGGATTCGACCATCCCCTCCGACACGGTCGGCGGGTACACGGTCTTCGGCACGATCACATCCGGCCTGGACTTTGTCCAAGCAGTCGCTGACACGGGCGCGGTAGACGGTGCACCAGACGGTGAGCCTGCCACCCCGGTCACCATCGAAGGAGTTGAGACCCAGTGAGCGAACCCACTTCTCGCTCGACCGAGCCCGTCCAGCAGGACGCGCCCGTCGAGCCCGTGGCCGAGACTCCGACCGCAGCCGAGGCCCCCGCCGAGGCGGTCAGCGAGGCGACCGAGACCGCCGCCGGGGCGGACACGGCGGACGACGCCGCCGAGGCGACCCCCGAGGCCGCCGCGACGGAGCCGGCCGCCGAGGAGGCTCCCGTGGCCGAGGCCGAGGTTCCCGCGGAGGACGCTCCCGCCGTGGAAGCGCCCGCCGAGGAGGCCGAGGCCCCTGCTGAGGACGCCGCTGCGACCGAGGCTGCCGCCGAGGAGACTCCTGCCGCCGAGGCCGAGACGCCTGCCGAGGAAGCTCCGGCCACCGAGGCCGACGCTGCCGCCGAGGAGGCCCCCGTGGCCGACGAGGTTGCTGCCGCCGAGGAGGCTCCGGCCGCCGATGCCGAGGCGCCCGCCGAAGAGGCGGCTGCGGACGAGGCTCCCGTGACCGAGGCCGTCGCGACCGAGGCACCGTCCGAGGAGGCACCGGCGACGGAGACTCCCGCTGCCGAGGCCGAAGCCCCCGCCGAGGAGCCCTCGACCGAGGAGGCTCCCGCCGCCGAGGCCGAGGCCCCCGCCGACGAGGCACCGGCCGCCGAGGCCGAGACCCCCGCCGCGGCTGCCGCGCCCGCTCCGAAGCCCGCCACGCCGAAGCCGTCGGCGATCCCCTCGCCGGCCGCACTCGCCCGGCCGCGTGCGCCCAAGCCGGGCACGCCGTCGGCCCCCGTGGCGCAGGCCGCCCCGGCGACGGCGCCCGCACCCGTGGTGCCCGCCGCCGCGGACGCCGTCGCGCACGCCGAGGCGGAGAAGTTCGGCCGCGTCGACGACGAGGGCAACGTCTACGTCAACGACGGTGACGGCGAGCGCGTCGTGGGCCAGTTCCCCGGCGTCACCACCGAAGAGGCGCTCGCGCTGTACGTGCGCCGCTACCTGGACCTGAGCGCGAAGGTCGGCCTGTTCGAGGCCCGGCTGGACAGCGCGGACCTGTCGGTGCGCGAGATCGACCAGACGCTGCAGAAGCTCGGCGAGGAGACCGCCGAGCCCGCCGCCGTCGGCGACCTGCCGGGCCTGCGGACCCGGGTCGAGGCCCTGCGGGGCCGCGCCGCGGAGCGCCGTGCCGCCCTGGAGCAGGCACGCTCCGCCGCCAAGGCGGAGGCCGTCGAGTCGCGCACCTCGATCGTGGAGGCCGCCGAGAAGATCGCGGCGACCGACCCGAGCAAGATGCAGTGGCGCCCGGCGGGCGAGGAGCTGCGTGCGCTGCTGGACCGCTGGAAGGACGCCCAGCGCTCCGGGCCGCGTATCGACCGCCCCACGGAGGAGTCGCTCTGGAAGCGGTTCAGCCACGCCCGCACGGCGTTCGACCGCGAGCGCCGGCACTTCTTCGCCGACCTGGAGCAGCGCAACAGCGCCGCGAAGACGGAGAAGGAGAAGCTGGTCTCCGAGGCGGAGGCGCTGTCGAACAGCACCGACTGGGGCTACACCGCGGGCGCGTACCGCGACCTGATGACGCGCTGGAAGGCGGCGGGCCGGGCGTCCCGCAAGGACGACGACGCGCTGTGGGCCCGGTTCCGGGCCGCGCAGGACCGGTTCTTCCAGGCCCGGGACGCCGAGAACGCCGTGATCGACGCGGAGTACGGCGAGAACCTGAAGGTCAAGGAGGTCCTGCTGGAGGAGGCGGAGGCGCTGCTCCCGGTCAAGGACCTGAACAAGGCCAAGGCCGCCCTGCGCAACCTGCAGGAGCGCTGGGAGGAGGCCGGCAAGGTTCCTCGCGGCGACATCCAGCGCATCGAGGCTCGCCTGCGTGCGGTCGAGACCGCGGTCCGCGACGCCGACCAGGCGCAGTGGAAGCGCACCAACCCCGAGACGCGTGCGCGCGCCGAGGGTGCGGCGGCGCAGCTCGAGTCCGCGATCGCGGCCCTCGAGGCGGACCTCGCGGACGCGCAGGCCAAGGGCGACAAGCGCAAGGTCTCCGAGCTGGAGGCCGCCGTGGCGGCCCGCCGCTCGTGGCTGGAGCAGGTCGTCAAGGCCGCGGAGGACTCCCGGGGCTGATGCTTGTCCACAGCGGGCCCGGTCGCGCTCTGCGCGAC
>NZ_JBHWZO010000335.1:0-5914 GCF_042728455.1 Promicromonospora sp. NPDC060204 | reverse complement strand
GCTCTGACGCCTGTCAGGCCGCAGATACCCCGCACTCAGCGGTTTCGGTTTTGGTTTCGGGGGTGGGTCAGGGGTAGCTGACCACCTGGGACCGCTGCGTGCCCTGCTGGACCGCGCCACCGGTGCCGTTGATGACGTGGTTGATGCCGCCCGAGCCGTTGAGGAAGATGGCGGTCAGCGACCGGAACGTCACGCCCGGGGTGTCCGGCGCCTGGATACCGGACTCCAGGCGGATGTCCTGGCCCTGGTTGAAGAACGAGTACGTCCCGGTGCCGATCGCGGAGTGGTTCTGCACGTCGTCGGCGACCCGGTAGGCGGCGTAGCCGAGGCGGTCGCCGTCCATCCACGCGGCCTGGTTCGGCACGTCGTAGGGGATCTCGTTCTGGTAGAAGAGCGTCTGACCGTCCTCGCCGTTCCAGATGGTCTGCTCCTCCTGGTAGTGCTCCACGAACAGCCCCGTCGCCGTGACGCGGTCACCGTTGACGACGACGCCGTGGGCGCCGGTGTTGACGTCCCAGCCGATGCCGTTGCCGTGGTCGCCGCGCCAGGCCCAGATGTGGTCCAGGAGCGTGTCGGGGCTGTTCACCTCGATGGAGGTGACGGCTTTGCCCGCCCAGGGGCCGCCCACGCGGACGAAGACGTCGGTCAGCGTGGTCGGGTCGGCGGCGTCGGAGACGGTGGCCCCCTGCGGGCCGACCTGGATGAGTGTCTCCGACTCGGGGACGTTGGCGTCGGCGGTGATGCCGGCGATCTTGACGCCCGCCACGTCGCCGACCTCGACGACGGCGTTGCCTGCGGTCGGGGTGAGCGAGGCGTAGCCCAGGCCGAGCACGACGGTGTCGGCGCGGTCGATGGCCAGGGGCGCGTCGAGCTCGTACACGCCGGGGGTCAGGACGAGGTTCTTGCCGCTGGCGAGCGCGGCGTTGATCGACGCGGCGTCGTCCGTGCCCTCCTTGGCGACGTAGAAGTCGGAGATGCCGATCGACTGGCCGGCGTCCGATCCGGTGGACCAGTCGGTGCCGCTGCTGTCCGTCTTGGCGTTCGGCACGAACACGGACAGCTCGCCGTTGTCGCCCCGGTACAGGAAGGGAGCCTCGCGGCTGACCGGCGTGGAGCCGACGGTCGTCGTCACGCCGACGTTCTCGCCCACCGGCTGGCCGAAGTTGGTGGCGGGTGCGCCCTGGACCCCGGCGAAGACCATGTTCCACACGCCGCCGTCCCAGGCGCCCACCTCGGAGTTGCGGGTGAACCACTGCTGCTGGGAGCCGGACACGATGGTGCCGGAGACACGTGAGTTGGCGAGATAGCCGCCCGAGGCGAACTCGCCGTACCGGCCGAAGATCGTCAGGTTGCCCTGGATGTCCATGCGGCGCATGGGCGCCGCCTGCGAGACGGCGAACCGCATCTGGTGCGGCTCGGTCACGCCCGCGGGGTACGGCAGGGCCGCGTCCTCGCCGACGGGGCGCTGGATCGGGTTGATGCCCATGTTGGAGATCGACCGCCAGAAGCGGGTCAGGGAGCCGGGGTCGGCGCAGGCCCAGGGCTGGCTCGGGCAGCCCACCACGGGCTCCACGTGCAGGGCGCCGTTGATGTGGACGTCGTCGGGCTGCGCGCCGAGGCCCGCGATCGACTCGTAGTAGCCCACGTGGGCGTTGACGATCCCGGTGGCCGTGGCCGGGTCGTCCTGGCCGGCGGCGCTCCCGTAGGTGCCGGGCTCGAAGAAGACCTGGTGCCGGTTCTGGCTGAACTCCGCCTCGTCGTTCACCGTGTCGAGGAAGGAGTTGATCTGGTCAGCGGTCCACGACTCGTCGATGAACGTGACGTTGGGGCCGAAGTCGGGGTCGGCGGCCGCCTTCTTCGGCTTGGGCGTCTTCGGCTTGGTGGGCTTGTGCTTGCCGGGCTGGTGCGCGGCGGGCTGGTGCGCGGCCGGTCCGGCCTGCTTCGTCGCGGAGGCCTTTGCCATGGCCCTGCCTTCGGCGGCGGTCGGTGCGGCCGAGGCGGGTAGCGCCGTGACCGCGGCTCCCGCGGCGAGCGATGCTGCGACCGCCGCGACGGCGGCGCCGCGCAGGGTGGTGCGAAGTGTCCTCATCGACAGTTCCTTACGTGCTCGGGGCAGGCCGGCCGAGGCCGGGCGTGCTGCCGTGCGGGTGCGCCCGGGCGAGCGCCCAGCCAGGCTAGCCGCCGGTCACTGACATGTCGGTAAGTAGTTTCCGCACGCTCCGGGTCACGGTGAACCGCCGGTCCTGGGCCACGTGCTCGGTGGGCCCGACGGCGCGCTCCAGCGCGCGGCGGTAGTGCAAGCCCGTGTTGAAGACGGTCCACAGCTCGCCGCCGTCGCGCAGCACGCGGCCCGCCGTGGCGAACATCCGGTGCGCCGCGTCGGTGCTCAGCGCGGCGCGGTCGTGGAAGGGCGGGTTGAGCAGCACCAGGTCGGCCGAGCCGTCGGGGATCGGGAGCAGTGCCCCGGCGTCGTCCCGCACGATCCCGGCCGCGCGGACGCCGTTCGCGGCGAGCGTCGCCCCGGCCGAGTCGCAGGCGGCCCGGCTCCGGTCCGACGCGATCACGTGCGCGGTGGGGTACCGGAGGCCGAGGACGGCGGCGAGGATGCCGGTGCCGCACCCGAGGTCGACCGCGACCGGGTGGGCGTCCATGCCGGGGACCGGCACCGCGGTGGTGTCAGACGTGTCAGACGTGGAGGTCACCGGGGGGACCTGGAGGTCTGACAGGTGGGGCCAGCGGTGCGCCTGGGCCAGGAGGAAGCGCGTGCCGTGGTCCAGGGTGGCGCCGGCGAACGCGGCGCCGTGCGCGACGACGGTGAGGCCCGCGGGCCGGTCCTGGCCGGCGGCGTCCTGGGCTTGGCCTTCCGGGGCGGTACCGGGCGGGGCGATCGCGTCGAGGATCTCCTGGTCGGTCAGCCGCGCCGTGACGGGGTAGGTGAGCGGCCCGACGTCGGCCCGCGGCTCACGCGCGACCAGCAGCCGCGACTTCTGCCGGGCGAGCGACGCGCTGACCTGAGTGAACGATGCGCCGAGCACGTCGTTCATCGCGTGCGTCATGTGCTTGACCCGGCCGCCCGCGAGGAGCGTGACCGACGGGTCGGCGTACCGGGCCACGTGCTCGGCGATCTCGGTCAGCTCCGCGAGCGACGCCGGGAGCTGGAGCAGCACGAGGCGGGCGCCCTCGAACAGTCGGGGCTCCAGCCGGTCGTGCTGGGTGAACCCCAGCCCGGCCGGTTCGTGCGGGACGGGAACGCTCGCAGCGGCCCGGGCACGCCCGTCCCACAGGGCCTTGCTCACCAGGCTGGAGTTGGCGGAGAGCGCCGCCTCGGCCGTGACCGCGTCCATCTGGGTGCGGACCTTGTGAGCCCCGCTCGCCAGCGCGCCCAGGGTCAGCGCGCCGAACCGGTCACCGACCACCACGACGTCGTCGGGGAACTCACGGACGAGCGCGGCGGCCTCGTCGAGCAGGAGCCGGTCGGTCGCGTCGGCCGCGACCGGGCCGTCGGCCCGCGACCCGTCCTCGGGGTACGGCCGCAGCCGCGCGAGGACGGCCTCCACCTCGGGGCTCACCGCGCGGAGCGGGCCTTCTTCTCCGCGGCCTTGCGGGCCTCCTCGACGCGCTCCTCCTCGGCCCGCACCTGCTCGGCCGTCTGGCGCTCCTGCGCCAGCCACTCCGGCGGGTTGTCGCGCAGCTCGTTGATCTGCTCGGTGGTCAGCGGGTCGGTGATGCCGCCGCGGGCCAGGCCGGCGATCGAGATGCCGAGGCGGCCGGCGACGACGGGCCGCGGGTGCGGGCCGTTGCGACGCAGGTCGGCCAGCCACTCGGGCGGGTTGGTCTCCAGCTCCTCGAGCTCCGCGCGCGAGATCGGGGTGTCCTGGAACTCCTGCGGCGTGGCAGGCAGGTAGACGCCGAGTCGCTTGGCGGCGTTGGACGGCTTGAACCGCTGCGAGGCGAAGGAGGAACTCATGTTCCCAGGGTATCGGGGTGCGCCCGCCGCGCTCTCCATGGCGGGCGTGATCCTCGCCGCTCGTGGCCGCTCGTGCGAGGGGCGATCGACCCCGGGCCCCGTAGCCTGGGGGCGTGAACCAGCCCGTACCCGACGTCGGACCCGCCGCTCCCGAGGAGGTCCCTGACGAGACCGCCGACGAGGCTTTCGACGAGACCTCCGACGCCGAACCCGATGCCGAAGCCGACGGCCGGCCCCGCTTCCGCCTCGCCTACGTGCCTGGCGCGACGCCGGGCAAGTGGGCGAGCGTGTGGCACGAGCGGCTGCCCGACGTGCGCCTGGAGCTGGTCCAGGTCGAGGCCGGCGCGGTCGCGGCCGCGCTGGAGTCGGGCGACGTGGACGCCGCTATCGGCCGTCTCCCGGTGGACAAGGACGTGTTCTCCGCGATCCCGCTCTACGAGGAGTCGTCGGTGGTCCTCTTCTCCCGGGACCACCTGCTCGCCGCCCTCGCCGACGACGAGACCGTCTCCGCCGGCGACATCGCGCAGGACCCCGTCTGGGTGCCCGGCGACGACGTCCTGTTCACCGGAGGCCGCACCGTCCCGGGCACGGTGCCGGCGGACCCGGACGGCAACCCGCTGGAGCGGGTCCCGACCACCGCCGACGTCGTCGCGACCGTCGCCGCGAACGTCGGGGTGGCCGTGCTGCCGATGTCGCTGGCGCGGCTGCACCGCCGCAAGGACGTGACCTACCGTCCGCTCTCCGACGGGCCGACGGCGCCGGTGGGCCTGGTCTGGCCGATCGAGCGCACCACGGACCTCGTCGAGGAGCTCATCGGGATCGTCCGGGGGCGCACGGTCAACAGCTCACGCGGCCGGGGCGCGCCGTCGTCCCGCCCGGGGGCGGACGGGACGTCCGCCGATGCGCCGACAGCGAAATCCGCCCGGAACGGGGTGAAGAAATCCTCGAAGAGCGTGTCAGGGGCCAAGAAGCGGTCTGGTACGGGGCGAGGTACGGCTGCTGGCGGAGGCCGAGGGGGTGCCCAGCGCGGCAAGGGCGGGCGTTCCGCGCCACAAGGAAAGAAAAAAGGCAAAGGTCGGTAGAGCGTAAGAAAAGTCGTTGTAAGGTATTTTACTGAGATAAGCGGATATTGGCGATCTGCGCCATTGTCGCTACGCTCCGGGAATCGTGCTCGACGTCGGGCACACCTGCCCCATCCCTTTCCCGAAGGAGCGCTCAGTGCGCAAGATGACCGTCCTGGGAGCATCCGCGCTCCTCGTCGCGGGACTTCTGGTCCCCTCGACCGCCGCGTTCGCCGCGCCGGTCGCCGGCGCTCCTGTCGCGACCACCGGCTCGGCCACCTGCCCGAAGGACGGCAAGGTCGACGTCAGCGGTGAGCACACCACCCTGGTGGTCACCGCGCCCGACGGCTACCTCATCACCGGCTACTGCGTGAAGGCGGGCTCCGCCAACCAGGGCCTCGGCCCCGAGGACGTGGTCGTCGACCCGCCCGCGGCCGAGGTGACGATCTCGCACTCGTCCGGCAAGGCGATCAGCCACTACACGCTCATCACGGTCAAGGCCGAGCCGACGCCGGAGCCGAGCGTGCCGGGCGAGGAGCCGACGGTGCCGGGCGAGGAGCCCGGTGAGGAGCCGACCGACGGCACCGGCACCGAGCCGTCGGAGCCCGCCGTCGAGGAGCCCGAGGCAGGGGAGCCCGAGGAGGGCAACGCGCCGGCCGAGGAGTCCGCCCCCGCCACGGGCGTCGACGCCACTGCGTCCCCCTCCGCGGAGGAGCCCGGCGAGCTCGCCGCGACCGGTGCCAGCACCGTCATCGGCTTCACGCTGATCGCGCTCGCACTCGTCGGCGGTGGCGTGACCCTGCTCGTGCTGCGGCGCAAGGGCGCGCTCAGCAGCTGAGCAGCCCGTACACCACCACAGCAGCAGGGCGGGTCGGGACCGGAGCAC
>NZ_JBHWZO010000334.1:0-5922 GCF_042728455.1 Promicromonospora sp. NPDC060204 | reverse complement strand
CGGACCACCCCGCTGACTCGGCGGGGTGGCCATGCCGAGTCAGCGGGGTGGTCGGTCAGCCTGCGTGCACCGGCTCCGCGACGCGGTCGGCGTCCCCGGTGCCCGAGGCGGCGGACGCCCTGCCCTCCGCGGGCGTCGTGTGGGCCAGCGAGAGCCCCTGGCCGCGCCGTCGGAACAGCAGGGCCGACAGCACCGCGCCCACGGCGAAGAACCCGGCGCCCCACCAGTACGCGGTGGAGTAGCTCTCGATCGCGGCCTGGGCGCCCACCGCAGCGGTCACGGGCGCGTGGGCGGCGAGGTAGTCGGCCGCCGCGGTGGCGGCCAGGGTGTTGAGCAGCGCGGTGCCGATGGAGCCGCCCACCTGCTGGCTCGTGTTCACCATGGCCGACGCGACGCCGGCGAACTCCCGGTCCACGCCGAGCGTGGCGGTCTGCATCGACGCGGGCATGATCGTGCCCATCGCGAAGCCGATGACCATCAGGCCCGGCAGGACGTTCGTGGCGTAGGTGCTCGACGCGTCCAGGAACGTGAGGTCGATCATGCCGATCGCGCCCAGCGTCATGCCGATCGGCACCAGGAGCTTGGGCCCGAACCGGGGCACGAGCAGGTTGGTGCCGAGCTGCGCGGCGAGCACCAGCATGCCGATCATCGGCAGGAACGCCAGGCCCGTGCGGATCGGCGTGTACCCGAGCGTGAGCTGCAGGTAGTAGGTGACGAACAGGAAGATGCCGAACATCCCCGCGCCGGCGATCAGCACGGAGAGGTACGACGCGCCGCGGTTGCGGTCGAGCACGATCTTCAGCGGCAGGAGCGGGTGCGCGGCGCGCGTCTGCCAGCCGACGAACGCGATCAGCAGCACGCCCGCGGCGGCCAGCAGACCCCACGTCAGGGGTGCGTCCCAGCCGCCGGTCTCGGCGTTCGAGAAGCCGTAGACCAGGCCGAACAGCGCGCCCGAGACGAGCAGCGTGCCGGGCACGTCCAGTCGCGGCCGCGGGCCGCTGCGGGCGACGCGCGGGATGTAGACGGACGCGCCGACCAGGGCGATCGCGGCGATGAAGACGTTGATGTAGAGGTTCCAGCGCCAGTCGAGCGACTCCGTCAGGACGCCGCCCAGCAGCAGCCCGACGGCGCCGCCGGCCCCGGCGATGGCGCCGAAGACGCCGAACGCTCGGGCGCGTTCCCGCGGGACGGTGAAGGTGGTGGTGAGCACGGCGAGTGCCGTGGGGGCGAGCAGCGCGCCGAACGCGCCCTGCAGCGCGCGGGCGGCCACGAGCAGCTCGAAGGAGCCGGCGGCGCCGCCCAGGGCCGAGGCGAGGGCGAACCCGATGAGCCCGATCACGAAGGTGCGCTTGCGGCCGATGAGGTCGGAGAGGCGGCCGCCGAGCAGCAGGAGGCTCGCGAACGTGAGGGAGTACGCGGTGATGACCCACTGGCGCTGACCGTCGGAGAACCCGAGGTCGGCCTGGGCCGAGGGGAGAGCGATGTTCACGACGGTCGCGTCGAGCACGACCATCAGCTGGGCGAGCCCGACCACGACGAGCGTGATCCAGCGACGACTGTCCGTCGCGGGGGTTGAAGTCTGGGACATGCTTCGCAGCATATACGGAACTGACGAGTTCCGGATACAGTTAGTTCAGTATTAACCCGCGGGTAAGGTCGGACAGTGCAGAGAGGAGGACGACGGCGATGACGCAGGTCGACCAGACCGAGGCGAAGCCCCGTCTCGGACGCAAGAGGGACCACACCCGCGACCCCGAGATCCTGGACGCCGCGCTCGACGTGCTGTCCGAGTCCGGGTACGACGGCATGACCATCGACATGGTGGCCGCCCGCGCCAAGGCCGGGAAGGCGACCGTCTACCGGCGGTGGTCGTCCAAGGCCGAGCTCGTGCTGGACGCCGTCGCGTGCATGAAGCAGGGCGAGATCGACCTCGACGACCTGCCCGACACCGGCACGCTGCGGGGCGACCTCGTCGCGATGATCCGGACGCCGAGCATCCGGGACGGCGAACGCAAGCTCAAGGTCATGGCCGGGATCGTGTCCATGATCGCCCGCAGCCCCGAGCTCGCCGCCGCCGCGCAGGAGGCCCTCGTCGAGCCGCGCGCCCGGGCCAACCGCATCTTCTTCCGCCGCGCCATCGAGCGCGGCGAGATCCCGGCCGACGTCGACGTCGAGAAGCTCTGCATCATCGGCCCGGCCCTGGTCTCCTACAGCGTGCTCATGCTGGGCCGCCCGGTCGACCGCGACTTCCTCGTCGAGAACATCGACCAGGTCATCCTGCCCGCCGCCGGCGTCCGGGACGGGCGATGACCGGCCTGCCCCGGGTCGTCGCCACCGACCTCGACGGCACCCTCCTGCGGAGCGACGGCAAGGTCTCCGACCGCACCCGCCAGGTCCTTGCGGACCTCGACGCCGCGGGCGTCGAGGTGGTCTTCGTCACCGCCCGTCCGCCGCGCTGGCTCGACCACCTCGCCGACACCGTGGGCGGCCACGGCCGCGTCATCTGCATCGGCGGGGCGTGCGTGCTGGACCTCGCCTCCGGCGAGACCCTGGAGACCTGCGGCTTCGACGACGACGCCGTCCGCGCCGTCGTGACCGGCATCCGTGCCGCGCTGCCGCACGCGGCGCTCGCCTTCGAGCGGCCCGACGGCGTCACGTTCGACCCGGCCTACCCGAAGCGCGAGCCCGCGCTGGACCCCGGTCTGTGGTCGGTGCCGGTCGAGGACACCCTCGGTCTCGACGGCGCTCGCGGCCCGGTGTCCAAGATCCTCGCGCTCGACCCCGCGCACGTGCCCCCGCCGGGCGTCTTCACCGACCCGCCGGAGGAGATCCGGATGGCGCAGGAGCGGTTCTTCACGGCGGTGCGCGCCGCCGTGGGGGAGCACGCGCACCTGGCGTACTCGGGCGCCGTCGGCCTGGCCGAGCTCATGCCGCCCGGGGTGGACAAGGCCGCCGCGCTGGCCCGCTGGTGCACGCGCCTCGGCGTCGACGCCGCCGACGTCTGGGCCTTCGGCGACATGCCCAACGACCTGCCGATGCTCACCTGGGCGGGCCGCGGCATCGCGGTGGCCAACGCCCACGCCGACGTGCTGGCCTGCGCGGACGCCGTCGTCGGGCACCACGACGCCGACGGCGTCGCCGAGGAGCTGGCGACGGTGCTCGCCCGCGCCGCGGGCGAGCAGCGGGTCTAGGCCTTCTCGGCCGGCTCCACGTCCAGCAGCGGGCTCAGGTGGCGCGTGCCCAGGGCGCGCGTCGCCTGATGCGCACCCGCCCGGAGGCACTCCGCCGTCCCTGCCCCGGCGAGGTGCGCCGCGAAGAAGCCGGCGAAGAACGCGTCGCCGGCGCCGTTGGTGTCCAGCACCTCGGTGGGCTCCGCCGGCGTCTCGAACCAGCCGTCCGCCGTGCGCGCGACGGCCCCGCGGGCGCCGAGCGTGCACACCACGGTGCTCGCGCCCCGCTCCAGCAGCGCAGTCATGAGGGCGCGGTGGTCGTCCGTGCCGTCGTCGTTGAGGAAGACGAACGAGCACGCGTCGGCGAACGGCCGGTGGAACTCGGCCACGCCGTCGTAGTCGTGCAGGTCGGTCCAGAGCGTGGCCCCGCTCGCCGCGGCGGCCGGCAGCAGTCCCTGCCCGACGGCGCTCAGGTCCAGCACCACGTGCTCCGCCGCCGTCACGCGCGCGACCGCCGCGGGGTCGGGCGCGGCTGACGGGACAGGGACGGCGAGGTAGATCGAGAGGCGCTCGCCGGCGTCGGTCATGAGGTTCAGGTGCTGCTCGGACGGCCCGGGCACGCGCCGCGCGAGCACCTCGGCGCCGCGCGCGTGCTCCAGCGCCGCCAGGACCAGGTCGCCCTCCGGATCGGTCCCGACGTCGGTGACGAGCGTGCTCGCGACGCCGAGGTCGGCCAGGTGCAGGGCCTTGCCGGCGCTCGTCCCGCCCAGCGTGCGGACCGACCCGCGGGCGAACAGGGTGTGCGGCCGCGGGTCGGGCAGGTGGTCGAGCCGGACCATCGTGTTCCAGGTCGCGGGCCCGGCCACCACGGTGCGAGGAGAGTTCATGGCGCACACCCTGCCAGGTCAGGCCCTCAGGCTCTGTTCGTCGGTCGGCTCAGCCGAGCAGCAGCACGTGCGCCTCGGCGACCGTGGTCGGGTCGCCCATCATGTCGACCGCCGCGATCCGACCGTCGTGCACGACCACCGCGAACAGGCCGCGCGGCGTGCCACCCGGCGCGTACGCGAACCCGACGGAGCCGTCGATGAGCGCGGGCACCGCCCCGCCCGCCCGGCCACGGAACGCTCCGGCCACGGCCGCCGCCCCGCGCACCTCACGGGCCAGCAGAGGAGCGCCCCGGTCCGCACCCTCGGCCGCCGCCGCCACGGCGGCCTGGTCGGCGCGCAGCACCACGTCCGGCGCGAGCACGGCCATCAGGCCCGCAAGGTCGCCCGTCCGGGAGGCCAGGAGGAAGGCCTCGACGACCTGCCGATCCGTCCGGTCCGTGTCGTCTGTGGCGCCGGAGTGCGGCCCGACGTCGTCCCCCGCATCGCCCCCGGCGGCGGCCCGCGCCCCGGGCCCCGACTGGACCCGACGCCGGCCGCGGCTCGCGAGCTGGCGGGCCGCCGCGACCGACCGGCCCAGCACGGGCGCGATCTGCTCGTACGGCACGGCGAACAGGTCGTGCAGCACAAAGGCGAGGCGTTCGGCCGGGTCGAGGCTCTCCAGCACCACCTGCATCGCCACGCCGACGACCTCCGCCAGCTCGGCCTCCCGGACCGGGTCGGGGGACTCGTCGTCCAGGATCTCCGGCGCGGTGTCGTCGGGCTGGCCGCTCGGCAGCGGGTCCTCGCGCCGGGTCGACCGCGAGCGGAGGATGTCGAGGCAGATCCGGCCGGTGACCGTGGTCAGCCAGGCGGCCAGGTTGTCGATCCCCTCGTCGCCGGTCCGGTTCAGGCGCAGCCAGGCCTCCTGCAGCGCGTCGTCGGCGTCGTCGGGGTTGCCGAGCATCCGGTAGGCCACCGCCCGCAGGCGGGGCCGGTGCTGCTCGAAGGCGAGGGCAAGTTCGTCGGGGGTCATCTGTCACATCCTCGTTCCAGGGGGCGTCAAGGGTGTGACGGCGCGCAGGGCGCCGATGTGACAGGCCGGACCTCCGGCCGCGACGAGAGGACCCCGATGACCACGGAGACCACCACCCAGGACCCGACCCAGCACCTCGACCTCGCGGCGTCCGGCACGCCCCACCTGCGAACCGTGACGTCCCGCATGAAGAACCCGGCGCTGCTCGTGCCGGGCGGCGCCAAGGCGCTGGCCGAGCTGGGGCAGATGGCCCAGGGGCAGGGCGTCTCCGCGGCCACGCTCGAGGTGGTGCACCTGCGCGTCAGCCAGATCAACGGCTGCGGCTGGTGCATCGAGTACGGGATGCGGCAGGCCCGCAAGGCCGGCGAGTCGGAGGACCGCCTCGCGTCGGTCGCGGCCTGGCGCGAGTCGCCCTACCTCAGCGAGGCCGAGTGCGCGGCGCTCGAGCTCGCCGAGGCGATGACCCGGCTGGCCGACAGCCCCGAGGGTGTGCCGGACGCCGTCTGGGACCGCGCCGCCGAGCACTGGGACGAGCAGGCGCTCGCGGCGCTGGTCCTGCACATCGGCGTCACCAACCTCTACAACCGCCTCAACGTGACGGTCCGCCAGATCCCGGGCACCTGGTAACCCGCCCCCGTTGAGTGCTGGCTATTTGTTGCTCCGGCAGGCGCCGAGCACGCCGGTCATCAGGGCGAAGCCGGTCCCGCTCGACTCGAACTCGACCAGCCGGGACGGCTCACCGCCGCCGGTCAGCACGGCGTACGCGCCGATGCCCAGGATGATGGCGAGGCCGCTGAGTTCGACCAGGGTCAGGACGACGTTCATCTTGACCGACTCGGCGACGCCGCGGAGG
>NZ_JBHWZO010000333.1:0-5965 GCF_042728455.1 Promicromonospora sp. NPDC060204 | reverse complement strand
CTGGGGGGCTGGTTGTTGTTTAAACGACCCCCCCCGGGGGGGCCCCTTGACTCCCGTACAGGCCCCTCGGGGTCCTGTACGTCTGACACGGGCGGGCGGGGCTAGAGGCGGGTGATCCGGATCGCGTCCGCCACGACGTACGCCGTGCCCTGGGTCCAGCGGCTGACCGCCACGACCGTGCGGGTGCCCGCCGTCATCGCGTAGGTGCCGAGCGAGAGCCACGCCCCTCCCGCCGCGGACTGGTCCACGCGGATGGTCGACGAGCCGGTGCCGGTGTAGACGATGAACGGCGTCGACGTGTTGTAGCCGGCGATCCCCGGGAACCATGCCTCCACCCGGTACGAGCCGCTCGACGGGATCGTGGCCGAGTACGTCGCCAGGTCGCTGACCTCGGCCGGCGTGGCGTAGCGGTAGTCGGCGCCGTAGCGCTCGGCCGAGAAGGACGACGTCAGCCAGGAGGCGCCGGCGGAGAAGCCGGCCGAGGTGTTGTCGACGATCACGGACCAGCTCGTGCCCGCCAGGGCCGCGGCCACCTCGGACCGGAGCTGCGGCAGCATCGAGTACAGGACGTCGCCCGGGCAGGCCGTCGCCGTGTAGTCCCGGTGCCCGTAGATCTGGGTGGGCGCGATGCCGTACTGGTCGCAGATGTACGCGCACAGCTCGACCAACCGGCTCCAGAGCTGCGCGGGCGGCGTGGCGCTCGTGTAGGTGCCCTGGTTCTCGATGCCGATGGCCTGGCTGTTCTGCCCGGGGGCGTGCGCGCCCACGACCGTGCCGCTGCCGTTCTGCAGCCGCGACAGCGCACCGTGCCGGCCCTCCATGACGTACCCGCCGCGGCTCAGCGTGAGGTGCTGCCCGGTGTCCACCCAGCCGTTGGCGAAGTGCCACTGCTGGATGTCGCGCGCGATCTGGTACCCGGCGGCCTGCGAGTAGTCGGTGACGTTGGCCGACGCCGTGTGGTGGATCAGGATCTTGTTCGGGTTGGTCGAGACGGTGTCGATCGTGCCGCGGGCCGCCGCGGCGCCCCAGGTGGCGCAGCTCGCGATCGTCGGCGCGGCCACCTCGACCCCGGCCACGGCGCCGGGCGGCGCGTCGGCGGGCGCCTCGGGGTCCGGTGCCAGGGACGGCGGGGCGTCCGCCGTCCGCGCCGGGGCGGCGCCGGGCGCGCTCCCGGCGGGAGCCGCGGGCGCGGGGGCGGCGACGGCGGCGGGCGCGGCGATCGTCGCGCCCGCGGCACCGATGCCGAGGACGACGGCGCCGCGCAGCAGGTCGCGCCGCCCGAACGCGGCGTGGCTGTCGGGACTGCAGTCGGTGGAGCTGTGGTCGTGTTCGTGCACGGTGGGGCCTCCACGGTTCGGTCGCGCTGTGACGTGCCGATTTTCATCCGTAGTATCGGCCGCTCTGCCGACCGGCGGGTACATCACACCCACCCCATCCCCCACACAACATGCCCGCCCAACCCGTTGAGTGCTGGCTATTTGTTGGTTTCGGGCGTGGAAAGCAACAAATAGCCAGCACTCAACGAAGGGGTTAGGCGGCGGCTCGGCCTGTCAGGCCCACTCGGTCCAGGAGGTCCAGGGCCGGGCGGTGCTTGTTGAACGTGTAGACGTGCAGGCCGGGCGTGCCGGCGTCGAGCACCTCGCGCGCGAGCGCCGCGGAGAACTCGATGCCGTGCGCGTGCTGGGCCTCGGGGTCGACGGCGCCGTCGGGCGCGGTGAGCCGGTCGAGGTCGCGCAGGAGGTCCGCGGGCGCCGCCACCCCCGTGAGCTCCTGGACGCGGCGCAGGCGCCGGGCCTCGGTGGTGGGCAGGATCCCGGCCAGGATCGGGATGGTCACGCCCTCCGCCCGGGCCGCCTCGACGAACCCGGTGTACGAGTCCGCGCGGTAGAAGAACTGGGTGATCGCGAAGCTAGCGCCCGCCTTCTGCTTCTCCAGCAGCCGGCGCACCTCCTGCTCGCGCGTGGTGCCGGCCCCGGGGTTGCCGTCCGGGAACGTGGCGACGGCGATGGCCAGCGGCCGGGCGGCCGAGCGCAGCGCCGTGCTGACGTCGGCGGCGCACCGCCGCTCGTCCACCTGCCGCAGGAGCCGCACGAGGTCCACGCTGGAGCGCACACCGTCGGCCGGGGGGCGCCAGTCCGGCTCGTCGCGCGGCGGGTCGCCGCGCAGGGCGAGGAAGGACCGCACCCCGGCCTCGAGGAACTCCTCGATCACCGCGGACACGTCCTCGCGGGACGCGCCCACACAGGTCAGGTGGGCCACCGGGAGCACGGGCGTGCCGCGCAGCAGGGTGGCGAGCACCTCGCGCGCGGTGGCCCGGTCGCCGCCGGCCGCCCCGTAGGTCACGGAGACGAAGTCCGGGCGGGCCGCCACGAGCCGCTGCGCCGTCTCCCAGAAGTTGGGCGCGGCGTTCGGCCGGCGCGGAGGCATCAGCTCGAACGACACCGTCGGGCGGTGCGGGTGTACCTCGGCGACCATGGCTGCTCCATCGAACCTGGCGTGAGCACCTTGCGTCCCTCGCGCCGCGGCGACGCGGCAGAAGGTCGGCAGGTTGCTGCGGTGTCAGGGAGCCAGGACTCTCGACCGCTCTGGATGGGGTTCGCCACCATGTTAAGCGCCCGTCCAGCACTGGGACAGAATTCGTCCGGAGGTCGAGACGGCCCGGTCCACGGTGTGTGGACCGGGCCCGCCCGCTACTTCACCGACCCGGCCACCAGGCCGCCCACCAGGCGCTTCTCGATGATCATGAACAGGATCACCACGGGCACGATCGCCACGACGGACACCCCGAACACGTACTGCCAGGACGTCTCGTACTGGCCCACGAACTTGGTGAGCGCCACGGACAGCGGCTGGTTGCCCGCCGTCGTCAGCAGCACCAGCGACGCCGCGAACTCGTTCCAGGAGGCGACGAACGTGAACACGACCGCCGTCACGATGCCCGGCCAGACGAGCGGCAGGTTGATCTTGGTCAGGACGGCGAACGTGCCGGCGCCGTCGAGCTGCGCCGCCTCGTCGACCTCCTTGGGGATGCCCGCGAAGAAGCTGTGCATGATCCAGACCGCGAACGACAGGTTGAACGCGGCGTTGACCAGGATCATCGCGACCCACGTGTCGAGGATCCCGATGGCGATGAACTGCCGGAACAGGCCCGACGTCAGCACGGCGGGCTGCACCATCTGGGTCACGATCACGAGGAACAGGAAGAAGAGCCGGCCCGTGAACCGGAACCGCGCCGTGTAGTAGGCGGCGGGCAGCGCCACGGCCAGCACGAGCAGCGTGGCGCACAGCGAGATCACCAGGGTGGAGATCAGGTTCTGCGCCAGCGGCGTCTCGGGCGTGGACCACATCGTGACGTAGTTGTCCCAGTGCCACTCCGTGGGGAAGTAGGTGGGGTCGACCGACCTGATCTCGGCCTTGGTCTTCACGGAGCCGAAGAACATGATCAGGTACGGCAGCAGGAAGACCACCAGCACCACGAGCCCGGCCAGCAGCCGGAGCAGCAGCGACCCGAGCGGCACCTGGTCCGTCGTGTACTTCCGCACCCGCCTCCGGTTGTCCGACGGCGGCCGGGCCGCGCTGTGCGCGGTGGTCCCCGGGTCGGTGATCGCGGTCATCAGACCTCCTCCAGGGGGCGGACGACCCGCACGTAGACGGCGACGATGGCGATGACCACCAGGAACGCGATGACGGACAGCGCGCTGGCCAGGTCGATCTGCCGCTGGTTCTGCATGTACTTGAAGATCATCGTCATGACGGTGTCGGCGTCGTACCCGGGGATGGACCCCGTCATGACGCGCAGGATCGGCAGCGAGTTGAACACGTTGATGATGTTGATCAGCACCGCCACCGAGATCGCGCCCCGCAGCTGCGGCAGCACCACGCTGAAGTAGGTGCGCGCCCCGCTCGCCCCGTCGATCCGCGCGGCCTCCACGGTCTCGCCGGGCACCGTCTGGAGCCCGGCGAGCACCGTGTAGGTGGTGAACGGCAGGGACACGAACACGGCGACCGCCATGGCCCACGCGAACGCGGTGCCCGGGTGGCGAGTCCAGCCGTAACCCTCCGGCGTGCTGATCAGGCCGACGTCCACGAGGAACGAGTTGATGATGCCGAAGTACGGCTCCAGGCCGTAGTGCACCACCAGCGTCGTCATGACGACGCTGGAGGCCCACGGCACGATGACGGCCATCCGCACCAGCCGGCGGCCGGGGAACGCCTTGTTCAGCAGTGCCGCGAGCGCCAGCGACCCGATCAGGGTGCAGGCGACGACGACCACGACCCACACGACGGTGCGGCCGAGGATGGGCCAGAAGTACTGGAAGCCGATGACCGTCGCGAAGTTCGCGAGGCCCACTCCCCCGTCGTCCAAGCCGCTCTGGCTGATGTCGCGTGTCGAGTTCCAGAACATCAGGCCGACCGGGAACAGGACCACGGCCGCAATGAGTGCGACCGCGGGCCCGATCCACGGCAGGGCCTTCAACAGGTCCTTCACCAAGTTCCCCGTGCTTTCGGTTCGGCGTTGCGTGTGGTCAGCCGTGCCGGGCACGGCGGTCGGTGCGGGGCGTCAGCCCGCGTCGACCTGTCCCTGGATCTCGGTCAGGACGTCCTGCGCCGACTTCTTCCCGTCGAGCTGGCCGAAGAGGGCCTTGAAGGCGGAGTCCGCGGCCTGCCAGTCCGGGTTGGTGCTCGGGTAGAACTGCGCGTCGGGCAGCACCTCGAGGAACGGCGCGAGCGCCTCCTCGCCGGCGAGCTGCTCGGAGCCCGAGAGGGTGGTGGGCAGGAAGCCCTCGGCCTGGACCCACGGCACGTAGACGTCGGCGGAGTAGAAGTAGTCGAAGAAGGCCGTGATGGCCTCCTGCTTGTCGCCGTCGTTCTGGAACGCCATGAGGTGGTCGGCCACGCCCAGCGTGAACGGCGAGCCGTCCTCGGTGGGGATGGGGTGGATCGAGTACTCCAGGTCCGGGTTGTCGGACTCGATCTGCCCGACGCTCGGCGGCAGGCCGATCTGCATGCCGACCTTGCCCTGGACGAAGATGTCGAACAGCGGGCTGCGGTCCGTCGCACCGGCGTCGGCCTGCGTGGCGCCCTCGTCGATCATCTTCTTGGCGAACTCGGCACCCGGGAGGTTCTCGGGGGTGTCGATGGTGATGGCCTCGGCGTCGCCGAAGGTTCCGCCGCCGCCCCACAGCCACACTGCTGCCTCGGCCTGCGCCTCCTCGGAACCGAGCGGCATGCCGTAGCCGGCCACGCCGCCGCCGAGCTCCGAGACCTTCTTGGCGGACTCGAGCAGCTCGTCCCAGGTGGTGGGGACCTCGGCGCCGGCCTCCTCCAGGAGCGCGTCGTTGACGAACAGCGCGCGAGCGGAGGCGATGAACGGCAGGCCGTAGGTGGTGCCGTCCACCTGGGCGTTCTCCAGGAACGTGGGCTGGAAGTCGGCGTAGGTCTCCTCGGAGGTGACCTCCTCGACCGGGTACAGCAGCTCGTCCGCGGCGAAGCCGGCGAAGGGGCCGCCGTTGTAGATGTCGGGTGCGTCGCCGCCCTGGATCTTGGTGGCGATGACGGACTCGAGGTTGTCCCAGGACTCGACCTGCAGGTTGACGTCGATGTCGGGGTTGGCCTCCTCGAACCCGGCGATCACGTCGTCCCAGTTTCCCTGGGTGGCGTCGGAGTAGCTGGGGACGAGCAGGTCGAGAGTCGTCCCGTCGCCGGTCGCCTCCCCGCTGGACCCGCCGAACCCGCAGGCCGTCAGTCCGGTCGTAGCGGCGAGCGTGATCGCCATGATCCCGCCAAGCCTCTTGTACTGCGCCATTGCCGTCCCTCTCCTTCGTGGTGGTGCAGGTCACGTTTTCACTCGGGTCGGAATCTGTCAATGGTTCTAACAAACCTGTGACACACGGGTGACACAGCGTTTCCAGACCTGCCCCTGGGGCAACCGAGAGGGAGCAAGAAGGGCCGCAGCCTGCGGCTG
>NZ_JBHWZO010000332.1:0-6017 GCF_042728455.1 Promicromonospora sp. NPDC060204 | reverse complement strand
CTGAGGTGTATTAGAGACAGCCCGCGGAATTCCGCGGGTCCGGGCCTCTTCGTGTCCTGGTGACCAGAGGGGGTCGCGCCCCCGGTCAGTCGAACTCCGCGAACCGGTCCAGGAGGACGTCGTCGGTGCCGGCCTCGACCGCGACCCAGAGCTCCAGCGCCGGGATCGCGGACCCCCCGCCGTCGTCGTCCTGCGCGACCCACGGCCTGCCCACCGACGGGTTCTCGCTCGTGCCGTCCGGGTCGGGTGTGTAGCGCCAGCGAGCGTCGCGGTGGATCCGTGCGACCTCGCCCAGGTACCAGATCGCGCCCTGCACGAGGTCGTCCTCGATCCGGGCGTCCAGGGCCTCCGCGGACGGGATCCGCAGCCGGATCACCTGCGCGAGGGGAACCAGCGACGCCGGGCTGAAGTCGAGCTCCTCGGCCCGCCCGGTGTCCGCGGACCATGCGTCGAACCCTTCCCGGCGCGTGGTGAGCCAGCGGGTGAGCCAGGGGTCGGGCAGGTCGTCCGCCCCACGGGTCGGCAGCGCGGGCAGGTCGGCGCGACGCGGTTCCCAGCCGTCGTCGTCGGCACGGCGCCGGGCCGCCTCCGCCAGGACGCGTTCGTGCTCGGTCGCCCAGACGGCGCCGGTGCGGCGGGCCGCGGCGTCGAGGACGAGAGGCATCGGCGCGACCGTCCCGCCGGCGTCGAGGACGGCGACGGGCAGGCCGGAGCCCTCGTCCCACGACCAGGCCCCGCCGCCGGCCGTCAGCAGCGCTTCCCCGAGGTACCCGCCGAGCGCCTCGACGAGACCCTCGCGGGGAGCGGCGTCCCGCGTCTCGGTGAGCAGGAGTTGTTCGAGGTCGTGCAGCGACGCCGCGGAGTGGTCGAGCGTCGTGCCGGACCCGGCGACGAGGTCCTGCAGCCCGTCGAGCATCGGGCCGATGTGGTCGAGCCAGTGGGCGAGGCCCTCGTCGGGCGTTGTCTGCATGCCGCCACGGTAGGCAGGTGGACGCCGCCGTCGCCACGGAATCCCGGACGCGCCGTCATCCCAGCCGCACCGTCCCATTTTGACTTTTGTCGCGCTTGTGCTAGTTCGGTGCGTACGTTGGTGCCGCCATGCGACGTCCGGCTCGATGGTCGGACGGGCCCATCGTCCTGGAAGGAGTCATCGTGTCGTTGACGACCGATGCTCGGAAACGGCTACCGGCGGTCCTCCTGGCTCTCGCACTGACCTTCTCGCTGGTGACGATCCCGCAGGCGGAGTCTGCCTCTGCCGCACCGCTCACGGGGAAGCTGTGTCGTGACGTGTTCAAGCTGCCCAAACCCACAGGCCCGCAGCGGACCACGATGCCCGACCCGGCGGAGATCGCCGCGCTCGGGGACCTGCCCCTGGACTACGTGAACCCGGCCGAGCCGGTCCGGAACGCCGCGCTGCCGAGCGAGGATCCGGCGAAGGTGCGTGCGGAGTACGGCACGAGGTACCGGGGGAAGAGCGTCGGCACCGAGACGCACCTGTTCGCGCGGTGGAACGCCTGGCTCGACAAGCACCCGGAGCTCAAGACGAGGGCGCAGATCAACGGGGCCTTCGACGGGTGGCGCACCAGCTACGTCACGGTGCACGACAACAACGCGCGGGGGCACGCCCTGCACAAGCTCGTGGTCGAGAAGCTCGGGCTGACCGGCGACGACTGGCTGTGCGAGAAGACTCTCGGCCCGAAGGGCCAGTCCGTCCGCGTGGACATCGTCCACAAGAACACGAGGTTCGCCATCGAGGTGAAGGCGGGGTCGGGGCACACCCCGGACCAGCTGGCGAGGTACAAGGCCCTCGTCGACAACAAGACGCTGAAGAGCACGACGTACGTCCACGGCAAGGCGCCGGACAAGGCCACCAGCGAGGCGCTCAAGAACGCCAAGATGGACTCGGCCCCGATCAAGGTCAAGCCCAGGATCACCAACATCCGGCCCACCTTCCCGGGCGGGTGCGTCTCCGGTATGAGCGTGGTGCAGCCCACCGCCCGCTGCGCGCCCGGCCCGATGGACCCCAGCTCGAAGGGCCAGAACAGCAAGGTGCAGGACCTGGCCAAGCAGACCGGCCGGACCCCGGCGGAGGCACGGCGCTACCAGAACCTGCCCCGTGAGCTCGGCGCGCGCGACTGGGGATACCGGCGGCCGGGCGGGATCGACTGGTCGACGCTCGAGCTCAGCTACCTGGAGGTCGACCCCGGTACGGGCGACGTCGGCTACTCGTTCCAGGCGGACGACAACCCCGACGAGGCCGCGAACCCGTCCTTCGGCGGCGAGGAGACCCTGGACCTGAGCTCGGACGCGTTCTACACGTGGCTCGCCCTGCCCGACGAGGTGTTCTGGGTCAACCTCAACCCGGATCACCCCGACCAGGTGACCGACCCGGTGTTCGCGGACACCAAGGCCGCCCGCGTGCTCCTGGAGGCCGACCTGGAGATGAAGCGCGACTTCACGCGGCTGACCAACCCCGAGACCGAGGCCGGTGCGGCGTACTGGGACTCGTTGCGGACCAACCCGGACGGCAGCGTGTGCTGGCCTTCGACCCGCCAGTGGATCTACGCCGCCCCGGCCAAGGTCCGCCAGGAGGGTGACCGCCTGTACATCCTGGATGCCCCGATGAGCGTGGGCAAGGAGCGGATGGAGTTCACCAACTATCCCCCCGGCCAGGAGCCGTGCACCGCGAGCGACGAGATCATGGACCACAACTTCCGGATGGCGCAGGAGCACCTCGCCCCCGTGGTCGAGCAGCTGATCAACACCGACCCGAAGTACGCGGACCTGCGCAGCGTCTACCGGGCCCGGGTCGCCGCGGCGTGGGTGAAGCAGCGCAACGAGGCGAACCCGGGACCGTACGACGCGATCATCGACTCCGGGGACGTGTCCCTGTGGCCCGAAGGGACCGACTGGGAGACCAAGGACGTCTGGGACGACATGATGGAGAACGACTGGACCCGGGTCCAGTTCGAGGTCACCCGGGAGGAGATCGTCAACGGCGAGCCGTATACCTGGACCTACCCGATCTACGGTGGCGTCGAGCTGGACAAGTCGCCCAGGAAGCAGACGCCGACCGCGGAGTTCCGTCGCGACCACCCCGAGCTGCCCCGGACCGTCCAGGAGTCTCGCCTCGACATCGTGGGCTACGGGGACGACGACGCGTTCGTCGGCGGTGGCACGGCCCAGGAGCCGATCGAGCAGGAGCCCACTCCGACTCCTACCCCGACGCCGACGCCTACGCCGACTCCGGACGACCCGCCGGCCCGGAAGGAGCCGCCGCTGGTGGCCACCGGCTGATTCCGGCAACGCTGATTGCCGGCAACGCTGATTCCGGCAACAGAGCGCAGGCCGGCCCGTCGATGCGGGCCGGTCTGCGCCGTTTCACGGTCCCGGTTAGGTAACGGCCGTCGAGCAGTGCGATGGTGATGTGCTCTCACCGTCGAGGTTCGTGGATGATGACTGCTCATGGACGCCAGAAAGCCGCTGTCGGGTCTCTACGCCCCGATGCCCGAGGTGGGCACGAAGAAGTTCTGCGTCTTCTGTCGCGAGGCGGTGACCCTGGAGCAGGCGGCGTCGGGGTGGCACTACTGGACGGCGTTCGGCGACCCGGTGGACGGCGGCCGGCACTGCTACGGCGGCACGATGGGCAACGTCCACTCGCCGGCTCTGCGCACGCTGCACCTGCCGCTGGCGGAGTCCGAAGACCTGAAGTGGGCCTGGCGGTACTCGCCGGAGGGCGAGGGCCGGTTGCAGTAGCGCGCGCCCGCGCCCGGCTAGCGCGCCCCCGCGTCCGGCGTCCGCGCCCCCACCCGCCGGCCTAGAACGGCCAGATCAGCGGCACGTACCACACCGCCGCCGCGAGGAACACGAGGGCCAGCGGCAGGCCGAGGCGCCAGTAGTCCCCGAACCGGTAGCCCCCGGGCTGCAGCACCATGAGGTTGGCCGGTGTCGCGATCGGGGTGAGGAACGCGGCGGCCCCGACCACGGCGAGGGCCATCATGAACGGCTGCACGCTCACGTCGAGCGTCTGGGCGAACGACACCGCGACGGGCGCCATGACGAGCACGGTCGCGACGTTCGAGATGAACTGGCCGAGCACGAGCGTGAGCGCGCACAGCACGAGGAGCGCGAGGTACGGGGAGCCGCTGCCGGTGAGGCGCAGCACGACGTCGGCGATCGCCTCGGCCGCCCCGGAGGACACGAAGGCCGCGGACAACGGGATGAGCGCGGCGATGAGGATGACCGTGTCCCAGGAGATCGCGCGGAGCCCCTGGGGGACGGTGAGCACCCGCAGCAGCACGAGCGCCCCGGCCGCCAGCAGCCCGACGATCACCGGAGGCACGGCGCCGGTCGCCAGGAGCCCGATCGTCGCGACCAGCACCCCGAGGCAGCGTTTCCAGCCGGGCCCGAGCGGCACGCTCCGCTGCAGGGCCTGCGACGCGTCGACGGCGATCACGTCGGGTGACCGGGTGTACCGGTGCAGCGCCTCCCACGGCCCGCGGACCAGCACGGCGTCACCGGCCTGCAACGACAGCGGTCCGGACGAGGCGGAGCCGTCGGGACCGCTCGACGAGTCGCTGCCCCGGCGGAGCGCGACCACCACGAGATCCTCGTTCCGCGTGGTCATGCCCGGGCTCACGCGCCGCCCGATCAGGGACGAGCGGGGCGCGATGAGCACCTCGACGACCCCGGTCGCGCCCGTGAAGAGGCGTGCCGCGTCGAGCTCCGCGGCGTAGCTCTCCTGCCACGAACGCACCCGTTCCCGCGGGTCGGCCGCGACGTCGACCAGGTGCTCCGGCGCCCGCTCCGGCAGGAGGCGCTCGCCGACGGTCACCACGAGGAGCATCGTGACCAGGACGAGCGGGAGGCCCACCAGCGCGAACTCGAAGTACCCGAACTCCCGGCCGCCCGCCTCCGCGGCGACCTCGGAGACGATCACGTTCACCGGGGTCCCGGTCAGGGTCAGCATCGACCCAGCGCTGGCGGCGAACGCCACGGGGATGAGCATCCTCGACGGCACGATGCCGGCCCGCGCCGCGGCGACGACCGCGACGGGCAGGAGGGCCGCGACGGCCCCGTTGATGCTGATGACCGCCGCAAGGACCGCCGTGCCGCCGACCATCGTCGCGAGCAGCGCGGCGCGCCCGAGCGAGGCGCACCGTTCCAGCTGCGTCCCGATCCACGCCGTGATCCCCGTGGTCTGCAGGGCCTCACCGAGCACGAACAGCGTGGCGATGAACACGACGATCGGGTCGCTGAAGCCGGACAGGACCTCGCCCAGGGGCAGCACCCCCGTCGCCCACAGCGCCACCGGGACGAACAGCGCCACGACCACGAGCGGCACCCGGTTGGTCGCGAAGCCGAGCACCGCCAGCGCCAGGATCACGAAGGTCGCGACCAGGGGGTCGATCATGAGCTCCACGGGCCCCATCGTCGCATCTGGCCGGTTCACCCACCGCGCGCTGGTGGCGCCCCGGGCCATGCGCCACGGCGTGACGGCGAGCGAGCTGCGCGACGAGATCTACACCCACCCGTCCATGACCGAGGCCCTCAACGACCTGTTCGCCAGCACCTCCGGCCGGTCGAGAACCCGGTCGAGGCCCCGGCGTGATCACCGCGGGACGGACCCAGCGACGACACGGCGCCGAGGGCTAGCTCGACCGCTCAAGGTAGTGCAGCTGACCTCTGTCGACGCCGTTCGGGTAGACGAACAGCCGGTCGGCGGAGTTGATCCAGAGCTGGACGTTCGCGTAGGGGAGAGCGTCGCCGCCCTCCTCGATCAGGAGCATGATCGCGTCCGTCTCAGGCCCCGTCAGGTCCCAGGTGCCGGTGAGACGGGGCTCGTCCGTGTTGTCCGGGCCGTCGTCGTTGTCGAGCACGTCCACGGGAATGCCCGACAGCTCGAAGCCGCCGTCGTCGTGCAGGGCCAGCACGCCGCCGTCGGAGTCGGTGAACGTGGCGGCGAAGTCCTGCGCACGGTGGTCCGGACCGGTGCACGCGGCGACCACCGACACGAC
>NZ_JBHWZO010000331.1:0-6018 GCF_042728455.1 Promicromonospora sp. NPDC060204 | reverse complement strand
GGTTCATGGGCGAAGATCCAGCACTCAGCGACGCGGGAGCGTCAGCCGCGCTTGGCGCGAGCCGTGGCGCGGGCGCGGTCCGTGGCGTTCAGGATCACCTTGCGGATGCGGACGACCTCGGGGGTCACCTCGACGCACTCGTCCTCCTGCGCGAACTCGAGCGACTCCTCGAGCGTGAGCTTGCGCGGCGGGATCAGGTTCTCGAAGTTGTCAGCGGTGGCGGACCGCATGTTCGTCAGCTTCTTCTCCTTGGTGATGTTGACGTCCATGTCCTCGTTCCGCGAGTTCTCGCCGACGATCATGCCCTCGTACACCTCCTGCGTGGGGTCCACGAAGAAGGAGCCGCGCTCCTGCAGGTTGATCATGGCGAACGGCGTCACCTTGCCGGCGCGGTCCGCGACGAGCGAGCCCGTCATCCGCGACTCGATCGGGCCGTTCCAGGGCTCGTAGCCCTCGGAGATCGACGCCGCGATACCGGTACCGCGGGTGTCCGTGAGGAACTGGGTGCGGAAGCCGATCAGGCCGCGCGCCGGGACCATGAACTCCATGCGGACCCAGCCGGTGCCGTGGTTCGTCATGGTCTCCATGCGGCCCTTGCGCTGCGCGAGGAGCTGCGTGATGGCGCCGAGGTACTCCTCGGGCACGTCGATGGTCATGCGCTCCATGGGCTCGTGGAGCTTGCCGTCGATCTGCTTCGTGACGACCTGCGGCTTGCCGACCGTGAGCTCGAAGCCCTCGCGGCGCATCTGCTCGACCAGGATGGCCAGGGCCAGCTCGCCACGGCCCTGCACCTCCCAGGCGTCGGGACGCTCGGTCGGGAGCACCTTGAGCGAGACGTTACCGATGAGCTCGGCGTCCAGGCGGTCCTTCACCTGGCGGGCGGTGACCTTGTGGCCCTTGCCGCCCTTGCCCGCGAGCGGGGCGGTGTTGATGCCGATGGTCATCGAGATCGCGGGGTCGTCGACCGTGATGAGCGGCAGCGGGCGCGGGTCGTCGATGTCGGTGAGGGTCTCGCCGATCATGATGTCGGCGATGCCCGCGACGGCGACGATCTCGCCGGGGCCGGCCTTGTCGGTCGGCACGCGGTCGAGCGCCTTGGTCTCCAGCAGCTCGGTGATCTTCACGCTCTGCAGGGTGCCGTCATGACGGGCCCACGCGACGCTCTGGCCCTTGGACAGGGTGCCGTTGTGGATGCGCAGCAGCGCGAGGCGGCCGAGGAACGGCGACGCGTCGAGGTTGGTCACGTGCGCCTGCAGCGGCACGCCCTCCTCGTACGTCGGGGCCGGGATCTTCTCGAGGATGGTCGCGAACAGCGGCTCGAGGTCCTCGTTGTCCGGCAGGCCGCCGTCGGCGGGCTGGTCGGTGGAGGCGCGGCCGGCCTTGGCCGACGCGTAGACGACGGGCACGTCGAGGATGGCGTCCAGGTCGAGGTCCTCGACCTCGTCCGAGAGGTCACCGGCGAGGCCGAGCAGCAGGTCGGTGGTCTCGGCGACCACCTCGGTGATGCGGGCGTCGGGGCGGTCGACCTTGTTCACGACGACGATGACGGGCAGCTTCGCGGCCAGGGCCTTGCGCAGCACGAAGCGCGTCTGGGGCAGCGGGCCCTCGGACGCGTCGACGAGCAGCACGACGCCGTCGACCATCGACAGGCCGCGCTCGACCTCGCCGCCGAAGTCGGCGTGGCCCGGGGTGTCGATGACGTTGATGGTGATGCCGTCGGCCTCACCGTTCGCCGCCGCCGCGGGACCGGAGTACCGGATCGCGGTGTTCTTGGCGAGGATCGTGATGCCCTTCTCGCGCTCCAGGTCACCCGAGTCCATGACGCGGTCCTCGAGGTGCTGACGGGCGCCGAAGGATCCGGACTGCCTGAGCATGGCGTCCACGAGCGTGGTCTTGCCGTGGTCGACGTGCGCCACGATCGCGACGTTACGCAGGTCGGAACGGGTCGCACGGGCCGAGGTCGGCGCGGTTGCAGGCACGGTCACGAAGCACTCATTTCCAGAAGGGAGGTCAGGGGCGCGGACTCTGGTCCGAAGGGGACCGGTCTCGCAGCACCACCCATCTTACCCGCGAATCGAAATCCCCAGGTGTCGACCGTGTCACTGTGCGGTGAACACCCCCGGATGCGGTGCACACCCCCCGGAACGCGTCAGACGCTCAGGTCACCGGGGTGACCTGAGCGTCTGACACGTGCGTGGGAGGAGCGGGATCAGCCGCCGATCTCCAGGCTCGCGCCCGGGATCGCCGCCAGGAGGTCACGCGTGTACTCCTGCTGCGGGTTGTCGAACACCTCGTCGGTGGTCGCGTGCTCCACGATGCTGCCGTCCTTCATCACGGCCACCAGGTCGGCGATCTGCCGGACCACGGCCAGGTCGTGCGTGATGAACAGGAAGGACAGCCCCAGCTCGGCCTGCAGGTCGTTGAGCAGCGTCAGGATCTGCGCCTGGACCAGCACGTCGAGCGCCGAGACGGCCTCGTCGAGCACGAGCACCTCGGGCTTGAGCGCCAGCGCACGCGCGATCGCGATGCGCTGCCGCTGCCCGCCCGACAGCTCGTTCGGGAACCGGCGCATCGCCGCCTGCGGCAGCGACACCATGTCGAGCAGCTCGCGCACCCGCAGCTCGCGGGACTTGCGGTCGCCCACCTTGTGCAGGACGAGCGGCTCCTCGATCGAGCGGAAGATCGAGTACGTCGGGTCCAGCGACCCGTACGGGTTCTGGAACACCGGCTGCACCCGACGGCGCAGCGAGAACTGCTCCTTCGCGGACATCTTCGAGACGTCCTTGCCGTCGTACAGGACGCTGCCCGACGTCGGGTCGAGCAGTCCCAGCACCATGTTGGCCGCCGTCGACTTGCCGGAGCCCGACTCGCCCACCAGCGCCAGGGTGTGACCCTTGGGCAGCGCGAAGTTGATGCCGTCCACCGCGGTGAAGTCGGTGTGCGAGCCCGGCCGGGAGCCACGGATGTGGAACACCTTGGTCAGGTCCTTCGCCACGACGACGTCGGGCGCCGTCGTCTCCGCCTCGTCGGCGTGCTCGGCGAGCAGGTCGTCCGCCTCCTGCCCGCGCTCGTGCGCGGACTGGATGCGGCGGGAGGCCAGCGACGGGGCCGAGGACACGAGCCGCTTGGTGTACTCGTGCTGCGGGTCCTTGAGGATCTGCGCCGCCGGGCCGGACTCCACGACGCGCCCCTTGTACATCACGATGAGGTGCTCGGCGCGCTCGGCGGCCAGGCCCAGGTCGTGCGTGATGAACAGGACGGCCGTGCCGAGCTCCGCCGTCAGCCCTTCGAGGTGGTCCAGGATCTTCTTCTGGACCGTGACGTCGAGGGCCGACGTCGGCTCGTCCGCGATGAGCAGCTTGGGCCGCGAGGCCAGGCCGATCGCGATGAGCGCGCGCTGGCGCATGCCGCCCGAGAACTCGTGCGGGAACTGGCGCGCACGCCGGTCCGCGTCGGGCAGGCCGGCCTCGCTGAGCAGCTCGGCGACGCGCGCGGTGCGCTCCGCCTTGCCGCCCTGGAAGCCGTTGGCCACCAGCGCCTCGTCGATCTGCGCGCCGATGCGCCACACCGGGTTCAGGTTGGACATCGGGTCCTGGGGCACCAGGCCGATCTCCCGGCCGCGCAGGTCCTCGACCTGCTTGCGCCCCAGTCCGACGAGCTCGCGACCGCCGAACGAGATGGACCCGCCGGTCACCTTGCCGGTGCCCGGCAGCAGGTCGATGATCGCGTGCGCCGTCGTGGACTTGCCGGAACCCGACTCGCCCACGATCGCCACGGACTGCCCGGGGTAGACCGTGAGGTCCACGCCGCGGACGGCCTCCACGGTGCCGGCGGCCGTGGTGAACGAGATCTGCAGGTCCTTGATCTCGAGCAGCGGCGTGGTGTCGTCGTGCTTCTCGACGGGCACCGGGGCGTCCTCGGTGGTCCCGTCGGTGAGGGTGATCGTGGTGGTCATCGCTTCCTCGCCTTCGGGTCGAGGGCGTCGCGCACGACGTCGCCCATCATGATGAAGCTCAGCACGGTCAGCGCGAGCGCGGTCGCCGGGTAGATCATGATCTCCGGGGCGACCCGGATCGACGTCTGGGCCTTGGCGAGGTCGCCGCCCCAGGAGACGGTCGACGTCGGCAGACCGATGCCGAGGAAGCTCAGCGTGGCCTCCGCGACGATGAACGTACCGAGCGCGACCGTCGCGTAGACGATGATCGGCGCGGCCGAGTTGGGCAGCACGTGCTTGCCGAGGATCGCGCCCCGGCCCATGCCCAGCGCCTTGGCGGCGGTGACGAACTCGTTGTTCTTCACACCGAGCACCGCACCGCGCGTGATCCGGGCGATGGACGTCCACCCGAACACCGCCAGCACGATCGCGACCACGACCGCGTTCCGGTCGTCCAGCAGGCTCATGATGACGATCGCGGCGAGCACGAACGGCACGGCGAAGAAGATGTCGGTGAACCGCGACAGGAGCGTGTCGACCAGGCCGCCGAAGTAGCCGGCGATCGCACCGATGAGGGTGCCGATCACCACGACGAACAGCGTGGACAGGATGCCCACCGTGACCGACGCGCGCGCCCCGTAGACGGCGCGGGCGTAGATGTCGCAGCCCTGCTTGTCGAACCCGAAGATGTGCCCGGCGGTGGGCCCGCCCAGCGAGTCCTCCAGGTGGCACTCCGTGGGGCTGGTCGAGGTGAACAGCCCCGGGAACACCGCCATGAGGACGACGAACACGATCAGCGCCGCCGACACCCAGAACAGTGCCCGGTGACGCATGTCCCGCCAGGCCTCGGACCAGAGGCTGCGCGGTGCCTCGGACGTGTCGACGGCGTCGATCACGCCGACCTTGACCTCTTCCGGGGGCGCGACGAAGTGCTCCTGCCCCGGGCGGGGAGTCTTCTCGTAGCGGTTCTCAGGCATAACGGATCCTCGGGTCCAGGACGGCGTAGAACACGTCCACGAGCAGGTTGGCGAAGATGTAGACGATGACGAGCACCGTGGCCAGCGACACCACCGTCACGTTCTCGCCGCGGATGATCGCCTGGTAGAGGGTTCCGCCGACACCGTTGATGTTGAAGATGCCCTCGGTGACGATCGAGCCGGCCATGAGGTTGCCCAGGTCGATGCCGATGAAGGTGACCACCGGGATCAGCGAGTTGCGCAGCACGTGGCGCGACATCACCTTGTCCCGGGGCAGGCCCTTGGCCCGGGCGGTCCGCACGAAGTCCGCCGTGATGTTCTCGACGACCGACGTCCGTGTCAGTCGAAGGATGTAGGCGAAGGATGTCGTGGCGAGCACGATCGCGGGCATCAGCAGGCTGATGAAATCAGGGTCACGGCCGGCGGTGATCGGCAGCCAGCCGAGCTGCACGCCCACGACGGCCTGCATCACGAAGCCGATCACGAACGTCGGCACCGAGATGAGCACCAGGCTCCAGAGGAGGACGGTCGAGTCGAACAGCTTGCCCTTGCGGACGCCGGCCCAGAGACCGAAGCCGATGCCGAAGACCGTCTCGATGACGATCGCCATGAGGGCGAGCTGGAAGGTCACCGGGAAAGCCTGGGCGATCACTTCGACGACCGGGCGGCCGGTGAACGTGACGCCCATGTCGAAGGTGAAGACACCCTTGAGGAAGTAGAGGTACTGCATGAAGAACGGCTGATCCAGGTGGTACGCCTCGCGGATGGCGAGCTCGGCAGCTGGGGACAGGCCACGTTCGCCGCCCAGCGCGGCCACGGGATCGCCGGGGCGCAGGAACACCAGCCCGTACAGCAACAGCGTGGCGCCGAGGAACACGGGGATCACCTGCAGCAGCCGGCGTCCGATGTACCAGAGCATTCGTAGGTCTCCTTGGTTGATGGCTGCGGAACATTCTCCCGGACGTCACCCGGTGTTCTTGCTCCGCACAGTGGAGGGCGGGGCGCCGGGTGTACGCCCCCCCCCCCAAACCCCGGGCTCTGCAGTAAATAACAAACCCAGCACCCCCCACCCCCGCAAAAATCCCATTCCGGGTTTGGGGGGGGAGA
>NZ_JBHWZO010000330.1:0-6032 GCF_042728455.1 Promicromonospora sp. NPDC060204 | reverse complement strand
GTGCGAGACCAACAAATACCCAGCACTCAACGAGGGCGGGTGGTGGGTGGTGCGGGGCGGCTGCTAGTTGCCGCGGAGCTTGCGGACCACCTTCTTGGCGGTCGGCAGCGCGCTGTTCCAGGTGGTGTACCAGCGCGAGAACGACACGTCGATCGAGCCGACGAGCTCGTCGGTGTGCTTCGCGAAGCTCTTCTTGAAGTCGCTGATGCCGTCGTTGAGCAGGCCGTTCATGTCGTACCGCACCAGGCCCTGCTCGCGGGCGATCTCGATGGTGCGCCAGTAGGTGGGCGCCGTGGCGGTGGCCTTGCGGCCGGCGTCGTTGCCGCCGCCGTACAGCAGGAACGAGGTGCTGGCGGAGTTGACGCACCACGCGAAGCACGCCGGCACGTCGTCGATGTAGGTGGCCACCAGCACCGACTTGTCGCCGAGCTGCCGGTTGACGTCCAGGTAGTACTCGTCGGAGTGGATGGCGAACCCGGCGCGCTGCGCGGTCTCCTTGTAGACGTCGAGGACCCGCAGCACCTCGGCGTCCTCGGTGACCCGGCGGATGTCCAGGCCGGAGCGCGCGCCCTTGCGGATCTCGTACCGCGTGGACTTTCGCATGTCCGACATCAGCTCGTCGGCGGGCCGGGTCAGGTCCAGGATCAGCGTGCTCGGGATGAGGATCTGGTTCGGCGCGTACCGGCGTCCGGCCAGGTCGAGCTGGGTGCCCGCGGGCCAGTCCGGCTCGATGGTGATGCCGACGCCGCCCACGTTCTCGCGCGCCCACTCCACGACCGTGTTGGTCACGGCGTTGCGGGTCGCGGTGTCGCCCACGCCGAAGACCGCCTGGGCGGTCTCGCCGTCGTGGTGCGCGACGACGGGGCCGCGCGGCACGTAGGACAGCGCCTTGAACTGGGCCGGCAGCGGCCGCACGAGGAGCTGCGCCAGGCCGACGGTCGAGCCGTCCTCGGTGACCCGCAGCCGGTGCGCGCGCCAGTTCCCGGCCGCCTTGACCTCGCCCCAGCCCCACAGCTGGAGCGGGTGGCCGCCGAGGGCGAGCACCTCGCGGTCCCAGGTCGAAGGATCGGTGACGACGTCGACGGCGAGCGTGATGGGCTCCGACAGGGCTGGCATGGGGACGACTCTACTGGGGTCGGCGCGGGGCTTTCACACCGGTTCCTGCGCGGCCTGCGCGAACGCCCGCTCCAGACCCTCGGCCAGCAGCCCGACCTGCCACTCGCGGGCGCCGCGCCCGCGCAGGAAGTCGGCGATCCCGGCGGCGTCCGCGGGTGACGGCGGTGTCCAGCACAGCCGGCGCAGCGCGTCGGGCTGCAGCAGGTTCTCCACCGGGATGCTCAGCTCCTCGGACAGCGCGGTCACGAGCTCGCGGGCGGCGGCCAGGCGGCGCGCCGCGACGGCGTCGCGGTCGCCCCAGGTGCGCGGCGGCGGCGGGCCGTCGGAGCGCGGGCCCCGCACGGACGGCAGCGCGGCGTCGGGCAGGGCGCGCGCGTCGTCGATCGCCTTCTGCCAGTAGGCGGCGCGGCGCTTGGTGCCCTTGCCCGCGAACTCGGGCAGCAGCACGAGCTGGCCGGCGGTCCGGGGCATGGCCTTGGCCGCCGCGACGATCGCACGGTCGGGCAGCACCCGGCCCGGCGAGATGTCGCGCGCCTGGGCGCTCGCGTCGCGCGCGGCCCACATCGCCCGCACGGCGGCGACCTGGCGCGGGTTGCGCAGCACGTGCATGCCGGACGTGCGGCGCCACGGGTCGACGCGCGGCGCCGGCGGGGCGGCGGTGCGCACCGCCTCGAACTCCTGCGCGGCCCACTGCGTCTTGCCGACCGCCTCCAGGCGCTCGGCGAGACGGTCGCGCAGCTCGACCAGCACCTCGACGTCGAGGGCGGCGTACCGCAGCCAGTCCTCCGGCAGCGGGCGCGTGGACCAGTCGACGGCGGAGTGCTCCTTGGCCAGCCCGAGACCCAGCACCTCGGCCACGACGGCGGCCAGGCCCACGCGCTCCATGCCGAGCAGCCGCGCCGCGAGCTCGGTGTCGAAGACGCGGGCCGGGTGCAGGCCGTGCGCGGCGAGCCCCGGCAGGTCCTGGGACGCGGCGTGCAGCACGAACTCGGCGTCGCCCACGGCATCGCCCAGCGCGCCCAGGTCGGGCACGCCGACGGGATCGATCAGTGCCGTGCCCGCACCGGCGCGCCGCACCTGGACCAGGTACGTCGCCTGCCCGTAGCGGTACCCGGAGGCGCGCTCGGCGTCGGCCGCCACGGGACCCGAGCCGGCGGCGAACGCCTCCACGACACGTGCGAACGCGCCCGGCGTCGCCACGACATCGGGCAGCCCGTCGGCGGGCTCGGTCAGCGGTGTGACGGGTGGTGGCACGGGCGTCGATGTCTCCGCAGGGACTCCTCGCTCCGTGGTGGTCATGGGCCTACCGTATGGCGTTGCCTGGATCGGTCGGTAAAACGCCTGGTGAGAGCCGCGACGCCCTCGGGCAGCGGGGGCACTCCCGCGGCCATGGTGAGCAGTGCGGCCCACGCGCGCAGGTGCGTCCCGAGCCGCGTGTCGACGGGCGTCCACGACGCGCGGATCTCCAGGTCCACCGCGTCGGGCGTGCCGTCCAGGGCGCCGTAGCTCTGCGACAGCACCCGGGTGACCGTGCCGCCGTCGGCCAGCGTGTCGGTGCCGGGGACCAGGCCCGCGGTCTCGAGGCACTCGCCCACCCAGGACCAGGCGACGTCGGCCAGCATCGGGTCCGCCGCCATCTCGGGCTCCAGCGTGGCCCGCACCAGGGTCACCACGCGGAACGTGCCGTGCCAGGCCTCCTGGCCGGCCGGGTCGTGCAGCACGACGAAGCGGCCGGTGGCGAGCGGGTCGGTGTCGTGGTCGTGCTCGTCGGACCGGTCCGGCTCGCGCCGGCCAGGCGGCGCGCCCGGCAGGACGTCGCCCGAGAGCGCCACGCTGAACGGCGCCACCCGGCGCGGCGCGGGGATCTCGGTGAGGCGTACCTCGGCGCGCAGGGCCGCGCCGCGCAGGTCAGCGAGGGCTGCTGCGAAGTCGACGGGAACACCGGTGGGCGGGCCGCTGGTCACCACTTCACCGTACGTCCGTGGTGGCGCCGCCACGGGGAGGCGCGCGGCTGACGCCGGATCGTGATCTGCGCGGTGGCGAAGTGAGCCAGGGCACTAGGCTGGCAAGCGGGTCGCGGCGCGCGCACCGCGGGCGCCGGCCCGTCTTCCACTGCAGAAGGAGCAAGAACGTGTCAGGCACAGCACAGATCGGCGTCACCGGGCTGGCGGTGATGGGTCGCAACCTCGCGCGGAACTTCGCACGTCACGGGTACACGGTGGCGGTCCACAACCGTTCGTACGCGAAGACCGAGTCGCTGGTCGCGGAGCACGGTGACGACGGCAAGTTCGTCCCGAGCGAGTCCATGGCGGACTTCGTCGCGTCGCTGGAGCGGCCGCGCAAGGTGGTCATCATGGTCAAGGCCGGCGGTCCCACGGACGCCGTCATCGACGAGCTGGTGCCCCTCCTGGAGGAGGGCGACATCGTGGTCGACGCCGGCAACGCCCACTTCCCGGACACGATCCGGCGCGAGGCCGCCCTCAAGGAGCACGGCCTGCACTTCGTCGGCACCGGCGTCTCCGGCGGTGAGGAGGGCGCGCTGAACGGCCCGTCCATCATGCCGGGCGGCACGCGCGAGTCGTACAAGTCGCTCGGGCCCATCCTGGAGGACATCTCCGCGAAGGTCGACGGCACCCCGTGCTGCACCTACGTGGGCTCCGACGGCGCCGGGCACTTCGTCAAGATGGTGCACAACGGCATCGAGTACGCCGACATGCAGCTCATCGCGGAGGCCTACGACCTGCTGCGCCAGGGGCTGGGTGCCTCGGCCGCGGAGATCGGCCAGATCTTCGCGCAGTGGAACACGGGCGACCTGGAGTCGTTCCTCATCGAGATCACCGCCGACGTGCTGCAGCACGTGGACGCGGACACGGGCAAGGCGTTCGTCGACATCGTGCTGGACCAGGCCGAGCAGAAGGGCACCGGCCGCTGGACGGTGCAGAACGGCCTGGACCTGGGCGTGCCGATCACCGGCATCGCGGAGGCCACGTTCGCCCGCGCCCTGTCCGGCTCGGTGCCGCAGCGCGCGGCCGGCCGGGCCGCCCTGCCCGCGCACGCGGCCGAGTGGGAGGTCAAGGACCGGGACGCCTTCATCGAGGACGTCCGCCAGGCCCTCTACGCCTCCAAGGTCGTCGCCTACTCGCAGGGCTTCGACCAGATCGCCGCGGCCGCGGCCGAGTTCGGCTGGGACATCGACCGGGGCGCCATGGCCCGGATCTGGCGCGGCGGCTGCATCATCCGCGCCCGGTTCCTGAACCGGATCACCGAGGCCTACGAGCGCGACGCGGACCTGCCGCTGCTGCTCGCCGACCCGTACTTCACCGACGCCGTCGCGAGCGGCCTGCCCGCCTGGCGCCGCGTCGTGGCCGGTGCGGCCCAGAACGGCGTGCCCACGCCGGCGTTCTCCTCCTCGCTCGCGTACTACGACGGCGTCCGCGCCGAGCGGCTCCCGGCCGCCCTGGTGCAGGCGCAGCGCGACTTCTTCGGTGCCCACACCTACAAGCGGGTCGACCGCGAGGGCACCTTCCACACGGAGTGGTCCGGCGACCGCACGGAGGCCGAGGCGTGAGGGGTTTCCCCGCTGAGCAGGGACCGGTAGGCGGCGGGGAGCAGACGGCTCCCGAGATGCTGGTGGTGGGGATCGGCGGCGATGTCGGGATGTACGCCCTGGTGCGTGCGTTCCACGAGCAGTACCGCACGCACGCCGTCGTGCTGTCCAAGGTGGCCACGCGCGCGATGCAGGACTCGGCGATCGCCGAGAACGTGGTCGTGCCCGGCCTGGACGACGTCGACGTGTTCCTCTCGACGCTGGAGGGCATCGCCCAGCAGCACCGGGACAAGACGCTCGTGCTGTTGACGAACGCCGACTGGCACGTGCGCACCGTCATCCTGAACCGGGAGCGGCTGGAGGCGGCGGGCTACGTGCTGCCGTACCCGTCGCTGCCGGTCCTGGAGCAGGTCAGCAGCAAGGAGGGCTTCGCGCAGGTCTGCGACCAGCTCGGCATCCCGACGCCGCGCACGGTCCCGGTCGACGTCGCCAAGCTGGTCGCCGAGGGCGGCCGCGCCGCGGTGCCGGCGCTCGCGGTGGACCTGCAGTACCCCGTGGTCGGCAAGCCGTCCAACAGCGCCGAGTGGTACTACGTGGACTTCCCCGGCAAGGCGAAGATCCACCACATCGACTCCCGCGAGGAGCTCGACGTGATCCTGGGCCACCTGGCGGACGCCAACTACCCGGGCACGTTCCTGGTGCAGGAGTTCATCCCGGGCGACGAGACGCAGATGCGGTCCCTGACCGCGTACCGCGACACGTCGGGCGAGGTGACGCTCCTGGCCACGGGCCGGGTGCTGCTGGAGGAGCACACGCCGGGCACGCTCGGCATCCCGGCCGCGATCCTGGTCGAGGCGTACGACGACGCGATGGACGCCGCCACCAGGTTTCTCGACCTGACCGGCTACGTGGGCTTCGCCAACTTCGACTACAAGCTGGACCCGCGCACGGGCAGGCACGTGTACTTCGAGGTGAACCCCCGCATCGGCCGGAACAACTACTACGTGACGGCGGGCGGGGCCAACGTGGCCCGCGTGCTGGTCGAGGACTGGGTGCTGCACCGCCCGATCCGTCCCGTGCGGGCGGTCCAGGAGGTGCTGTACACGGTGGTGCCCTTCGGCCTGCTGTCGAAGTACGTGCTGGACCCGGAGCTGAAGTCGCGGCTCAAGGCGCTCAAGGCGAGCGGCGCCGTGGTCAACCCGCTGAAGTACGACGCCGACTCCGGTCTCAAGCGCCGGCTCATCGTCGAGGCGATCACGCAGAACTACCGCCGCAAGTACGCCCAGTACTACCCGGAGCCGACCGCCACGGGCTACTGACCCGCGGCGGTTCCGCCCGACGTGTCAGACGCTCAGGTCCCTCCGGGGCC
>NZ_JBHWZO010000329.1:0-6039 GCF_042728455.1 Promicromonospora sp. NPDC060204 | reverse complement strand
GGCTATCTGCGCTCTCGAAACGTTCCGAGAGCGCAGATAGCCAGCACTCAACGAAAGGGGTCAGGTCAGGTCGATCGTGAGTGGCTCGAACTTGGTCGCCGGCGGGTAGCTGCCGCCCCAGAGCTTCGCGCCGTCCTCCGTGAGCTCGACCTGCTGCCAGGTGAGGCGCGCGCCGTCGTCCGACCGCTCGGGGGCGCCCGCCAGGCGGAACGCGACCGTGCGCACGTCCGCGTCGCGGTCCCGGATGGACATGGTCCAGTCGGGACCGCCGTCGGCCGGTGCGACGACCTCGATGTCCGCGACCTCGCCGACGAACGAGCCGAAGTGCCCGATGAACACCACGGAACCCGTGAATCCGAACGACGTGCCCTCGGCGGACGGGTCGGGCGTGCGTCCCGGGTCGAGCGGGAAGTGGAACGAGGCGCCGCTGCCGCCCACGGCGTCGTCCTGCACGATGCGGCCGCCAGGCGCCCCCATGACGTACATCAGCAGGCTTGCCTTGATCTCCCAGTCCAGATGAGCCACCCGAGAACGGTACTCCCACCTGGGGAATCGTCGTGCTTCGTTCGGCGCGTCGCGCGGGTCCGGTCTCCGGGTCGCCGTGCGTTCACGGGAGCGTCGCCCGGCCGACGACGGCGGGCCTTACCCCGGCAACCGGACCCGTCCAGGCTCGGGCACATGAAGACCCTCCTCCGCCGCAGCACCGCGGCTCTCGCCGTGACCCTCGCGGGCGCGCTGGCCCTGGGCGCCGCACCGGCGTCGGCCCTGCCCGCCGACGCGGACGACGCCGCCGCACGCGCGGCCGCGCACCACGACCGCACCTTCGACCTGCAGGCCCACCGCGGCGGCATCGCGCTGACCGTCGAGAACACGCTCCCGGCGTTCGACAACGCCCTCGCGCTCGGCGTGAGCACGCTCGAGCTGGACGTGCAGATCACGCAGGACGGGTACGCCGTCGTGACCCACGACCGCGACCCGAGCCCGGCCAAGTGCGTCGACACGGAGCCGGCGTTCCCGGGCGACCCCGAGTTCCCCTACGTGCCGAACAAGACGTACATCAAGGACCTCACGCTCGCGCAGGTCCGCACCCTGGACTGCGGGTCGCTGCGCCAGCCGCAGTTCCCCGGGCAGGAGCTGCACCCGGGCGAGCGGATGCCGCTGCTGTCGGAGGTGCTGGCGCTGGTCAACCGGCACCGGGCGCACCAGGTCAAGCTCAACATCGAGACCAAGGTCGAGGCGGGCGCCCCCGAGCAGACGGCGCCGCGCGAGCAGTTCGTGCAGGTCGTCGCCCGCGAGGTGCGCAAGGCGCGGCTCGTCGACCAGGTGACGATCCAGAGCTTCGACTGGGGCTCCCTGACGCGGATGAGCCAGGTCGAGCCGCGCTTCGGCCTGGTGGCGCTGACCAACGGCCAGCAGTTCCTCCAGGTCGGCGTCGAGGGCGCGTCGCCGTGGCTCGGCGGCCTGGACATCGACGACTTCCCGGGCTCGATCCAGCAGAAGTTCGTCGCGGACGCCGCCTCCTTCGGCGCCGACGCCGTCTCGCCCGTGCACGGCGACCCGCAGGGCGGCAGCGTGTCCGACCCGGGCTACGTCGCGTTCACCACGCCCGAGCTCGTCCGCGCCGCGCACCGCGCCGGGATGGACGTGATCCCGTGGACCGTCGACGACCGCGCCACGATCGAGTCCCTGATGGACATCGGCGTCGACGGCCTCATCACCGACCGGCCGGACCTGCTGCGCACGATCATGGCGGAGCGCCACCTCAAGCTTCCGAAGCGCTACTGACCGGCCCGCGCCGCCCCGCCGGGCGCAGCCCAGTGATCGGGCCCAGAACTCTGGTGAGTTCTGGGCCCGACCGCTGGGTGGACCAACACCAGCGGGCGAGGCCGCGTCAGCCCGCAGCCGTGTCGGCCTCGCCAGTTCCGGCGCGGGGCGCGGCCCGACGGCGTTCGCGGCGTCCGCGGGCCAGCTCCGTCGCCAGGGCGTCGAGCGGCTGGGCGAAGGTGTCCTCGAAGCGGGCGAGCCAGGCCTGGGCGGCGGCGGTCCCGGCGTCGTCCACGGAGTAGAGCCGGCGCGTGCCCTCGGCGCGCACCCGCACGAGGCCGGCCTCGCGGAGCACCTTCAGGTGCTGGGAGACCGCAGGCTGCGTGATGCTGACCCGCGCCTGGAGCGCGCTGACCAGGGCCCCCGCGGGCTGCTCGCCCGCGACGAGCAGCTCCAGCAGCCGACGTCGGACGGGGTCGCCGAGCGCCTCGAACACCCCGGCGCGCGCCGTGTCGAGCGCGCCGGACGGCTCGCGCCCGCCCGCGACGTCGTCCTCGTGCGGTTCGCGCCCGCCCGCGGCGCCGTCCTCCGCCGCGCCGCCGGGGAGCCGGGCGGCGGTGGGCACTCAGGCCCCCGGCTGCGTGGTGTAGAAGCCGATGGTGCGCGCGCCGGCGGCCCGCGCGGCGTCGGCGTCGTCCCCGCCGGCGATCGCGGCGTCGGCCCAGCCCGTGCTCGCCAGCCGCACGAACTCGACGCCCACGGGGGAGAGGGTCCACGACTCGAACTCGCTGGCGTCGTTGGTGGAGCCCGTGGCCAGGTGCAGGCCGAGCCCCACGAGGGCGAGGTCCCAGCCGACGCCGACGGCGCCAGGGCCGTACTGGGTCCAGAAGTCGGGGTCTACCACGGCCTCGTGCACCAGCTCGAGCGTGGTGCCGCCGTCGGCGGGGCGCAGCGAGACGGTGACCCACGAGACCTGACCGCCGAACTCCCAGGTGATGTCGAAGCTCTCGGGGGCGTCGCAGCGTTCGACCAGGCCGCCCGCCTGGCCCTCGAACTGGTAGCGGCCGCCCACGGAGAGCTCGCCGCTGACCGGCAGGAACCAGCGGGGGAGGCGCTCGGCGGTGGTGAGGGCGTTCCAGAGGTCGTCCCGGTCGGCGTCGTAGGTGCGGCGGGCGACCGCGATCTTGGTCGGGGTGCCGTCCCGGCTGCCGTCGCGGACCTCGCGGGTCATGAGCCCGGCAGTGGCGACCGGGTCGATGGTGCTGGTGCTGGTCATGATCTCTCCTTGTATAAGCGGTCACTTATTTATCCCACACGCGGGCCGGGTGCGCAAGGTGGCCGGTTGCGCGCCGTGGTCGGAACCCGGCAGAAAAAGTGTGCCAAGCACGTGGCGCCGCGGGTGTCGGTGAGGCGGGGTAGGTTCCGAACATGGCCCAGAGTCCGACGGCCCGCATCGCGGTGGTGCCCGCCACGGCCGACCGGTTCGACGACGTCGCCCGCGTCCTCAACCCGAGCGGGCGCGAGCAGGCGTGCTGGTGCATGCACTGGCGCGCGCCCGCCAAGGAGGACGTCACCACGCGCGGCGCCCGGCTGCGCGCCCTGACGGAGGAGGAGCCCGCGCCGGGGATGCTCGCGTACCTCGCCGGCGCCGACGCCGGTGATGGTGAAGGTGACGGCGAGGTCGCCGGCTGGCTCGGCTTCTCGGTGCGGTCGGCGGCCCGGTCGCTGCAGCGGTCCCGCGTGCTGCCGGTGGGGGAGCCGGAGACCTGGGCCACCACCTGGGTGTTCATGTGCGTGACGGTGCGCGCGGGCTTCCGCCGGCAGGGGGTGGCGCAGGCGCTGCTCGACGCCGGGGTCGACTACGCCGCGGCGCACGGCGCGACGGCGCTGGACGCCTTCCCCGTGGAGCCCGAGGACGGGCGCCGGGTCCCGGTGAGCGCGGCGTTCGTCGGGACCGTCGCGATGTTCGAACGAGCGGGCTTCGACCGGCTGGAGCCGACGGACGCCACGAGCGGGCGGCTGACCCGCTGGCACATGCGGCGGGAGATCGCGGCCTGAGGCCGCGCGCCGTCCGGCACCGCGCCGTCCCGCACCCTGCCGCCGCGGGACCTACTCCTCGACCGGTACGACCACGCACAGCTCGAACGTGTCCCGGCCCCGCCGCACGAGGTAGCGCGCCCGGTCCGCCGCGGCCTCCGAGGCGTTCTCGTCCTTGAAGCTCCAGCGCACGTCGACCCACAGCAGCGCGTCGCCCACCTGCTCGACCGCCTTGATCTCGGGCACGGCGGCGACGAGCCCCTGTTCCCGACGCGAGGCGAGCATGCCGCCGAGGCTGGTGCGCGCTCCCTCGGCGTCGGGCACCACGACGGACCGGTCCGCCTCGACGATCACCGACGGGTACGCGAGGCTGTCGGCCAGGGTGTCCAGGTCGCCCGCCCCGAGCGCGACGCCGTAACCGACGAGGAACGCGAGCAGGTCGTCGCGGTCGTACGGGGTGCTGGTCATGCCCACACGCTAGACGGCCGCCGCCCGCCCCACCACCTCGTTGAGTGCGGGCTATTTGTTGCTCCGAACCGGTTGGGGCAACAAATAGCCAGCACTCAACGAGGCGTTAGCGGGTGGCGTGGGACAGGGCCTGGGACAGGTCCGCCCAGAGGTCCTCGACGTCCTCCAGGCCCACCGACAGGCGGACCAGGTCCGGCGAGATGCCCGCCTCCTTGCGGGACACCTCGTCCATGATCCGGTGGGTCAGCGACGCCGGGTGCTGGATCAGGCTGTCCACGCTGCCGAGGCTCACGGCCGGGGTGATCAGCCGCACGGCGGAGACCAGCGCCACCGCGTCGGCGGAGGTCTCGAACGACACCATCGCCCCGCCGATGCTCGGGTAGTGCACCCGGGTCACCCGAGGGTGCTCCCCGAGCCGGCGGGCCAGCTCGGCGGCCGTGGCCGCCGCTCCGCGCACCCGCACCGAAAGCGTCGCCAGGCCGCGGAGCAGCTCGTACCCCGCCATCGGGTGCAGCATGGCGCCGGTGACGAACCGGACCTGGCGCAGCGACCGGGCCATGTCCTCGCCGCAGGCCACGACGCCGCCCATGACGTCGCCGTGCCCGCCCAGGTACTTCGTCGCGCTGTGCAGCACCATCGTGGCGCCCTGCTCCAGCGGGCGCTGGAGCACCGGCGTCGCGAACGTGCTGTCCACCAGCACGGGCACCGGCGCGCAGGCGTCGGTCAGGGCACGCAGGTCCACCTCGTCGAGCGTGGGGTTGGCCGGGCTCTCCACGACGACGAGCCCGGTCCGGGCCGTGATGGCCGACGCCGCATCCTCGGGGGTCGCCCACGTCACCGAGGTGCCGAGCAGCCCGGAGTCGAGCAGGTGGTCGGTGGTGCCGTACAGCGGCCGGACGCCGACGACGTGCGGCCGCCCCGCCGCGACCTGGGTCAGCAGGCACGCCGACAGCGCGGCCATGCCGCTCGCGAACGCGACGGCGGCCTCCGCCCCCTCGAGCTCGGCCAGCGCGTTCTCGAAGCGGCGCACGGTCGGGTTGGCGACGCGGCCGTAGACGGGCGGGCCGCCGTCGTCGTGCCCCTCGGCGAACTCGTCCAGGCGCGTGGCCTCGCCGACGACGTCGTACGACGGGTAGGTGGTGGACAGGTCGATCGGCGGGGCATGGAGCCCGAGCGCGGCGAGGTCGTCCTTGCCGGCGTGGACGGCGCGCGTGGTCCAGGAATGCATGCTCATGGGTGACTATCGGCATTCGGGCTGTCCGACGGCGCCGCGGCGTGCTAGATATTCGGCCCATGACCCAGAACGTGCTCCTGGATTCGGTGGACCGGGCGCTGCTGATCGAGCTGCAGAACGACGGGCGTCTCTCCAACAAGACGCTCGCGCAGCGGGTCGGCGTCGCGCCGTCGACCTGCCTGGCGCGCATCCAGCGGCTCCAGAACGCGGGAGTGATCCGCGGGTACCACGCCGCGATCGACCCGGTCGCCGTCGGACGTGGGCTGCAGGCCATGCTGATGGTGCGGCTGACCACGCACTCGCGGCCCCTGCTGGGGCCGTTCGTGGAGTGGGTGCGGCGGCTGCCGCAGACCCGGGCCGTGCACCACGTGTCGGGGCCCGACGACTTCCTGATCAACGTGGCCTGCGCCGACACCGACGAGCTGCAGCGCCTGGTGCTGGACTTCACGGCGCGCGGCGAGGTGGGCCGGGTGCAGACGGACCTGGTGTTCTCGTCCTGGACCTGCGGCCCGGTCACCCCGGCGGAGTGACCGGGC
>NZ_JBHWZO010000328.1:0-6074 GCF_042728455.1 Promicromonospora sp. NPDC060204 | reverse complement strand
GGGGTGACCTGAGCGTCTGACACGGGGCCGACGGTGTCGGGCTAGGTGTTCTGGATCACCAGGGCGACGTTGTGCCCGCCGAACCCGAACGAGTTGTTGATCGCGGCGATGTCGCCGCCCGGCAGCTTGGCCGGCTCGTTGCGCACGAGCGGCACCTGCAGCTCGGGGTCGGGGTTCTCCACGTTGATCGTGGGCGGGGCGAGCCGCTCGGCGATCGCCTTGATCGCGAACACCGACTCGATGGCGCCGGCGCCGCCCAGCAGGTGGCCGGTCATCGACTTGGTGGCCGAGAGCTGCACGTGGTCGGCGTCCGACCCGAAGAGCTTGCGGATCGAGGCCGTCTCGGTGAGGTCGCCCACCTTGGTGGAGGTGGCGTGCGCGTTGACGTGCACGATGTCGGAGGCCGTCACGCCGGCGTCCTCCATGGCGAAGCGCATGGCCGTCACCTGGCCCGTGCCCTCGGGGTCGGGGGAGGTGATGTGGTACGCGTCAGACGAGAGGCCCACGCCGCTGACCTTGGCGTAGACGCGGGCGCCGCGGGCGGCGGCGTGCTCCGCGCTCTCCAGCACCAGCACGGCCGCGCCCTCGCCGAGCACGAAGCCGTCGCGGTCGACGTCGTAGGGGCGGGAGGCGTGCTCCGGGTCGTCGTTGCGCAGCGAGAGCGTGCGCGACGCCGCGAACGCGCCCAGCGGCATCGGGTGGATCGAGGCCTCGGTGCCGCCGGCGACGACGACGTCGGCGCGGCCGGAGCGGATCATCTCCACGGCGTAGCCCACGGCCTCCGCGCCCGAGGCGCAGGCCGAGACCAGCGCGTGCGTGCCGGCGCGGGCGCCGAGCTCGAGCGACACGTAGGCCGACGGCGAGTTCGGCATGAGCATGGGGACGGTCATGGGCAGCATGCGCCGGGCGCCGCGCTCACGCAGCGTGTCCCAGCCGTCCAGGATGGTCTGGATGCCGCCGATGCCGGACGAGACCACGGCGCCGAGCCGCTCGCCCGGGACCTCGGGGCTGCCCGCGTCGGCCCAGGCCTCGCGGGTCGCGACGATCGCGTACTGCGCGGACGGGTCCATGCGCTTGGTCTCGGGGCGGGACAGGACCTCGGCCGGGTCCACCTTGATGGTGGCGGCGAAGGTCACGGGGATCCCGTACTTCTCGGCCCAGTCGTTCTCCAGGGTGCGCGCACCGGACACGCCGGCGAGCGCGGCCTCCCACGTGGAGGCCACGTCACCGCCGAGCGGTGTGGTGGCGCCGAGGCCCGTGACGACGACTTCGCGTGCGGAGGTCATGATGATGCTCCCGAGGGTGGTGGGACGAAGGGGGCAGGTGCTCTCTGGGTGCTGCCTGGTGGGCAGCGGATGCCCGACGGCGGCGCGGGCCGGTGGATCTCAGCCGGCCGCGCCGCCGCCGTCGGGGGGCGGCTCAGTCCTGGGCGCCCTTGATGAAGCTCACGGCGTCGCCGACGGTCGCGAGGTTCTTGACCTCCTCGTCCGGGATGCGAACCCCGAACTTGTCCTCGGCGTGCGTGACGATGGTCATCATCGACAGGGAGTCGATGTCGAGGTCGTCCGTGAAGGACTTCTCGAGCAGGACGTCGGCCGTGTCGAGGCCCGTCTCCTCGGCGACGATCTCGGCGAGGCCCTCGAGGATCTCCTGGTCCGTGTTGGCCATGGGACTTCCTATCTTTCGTTAACGGTCACCGGCGCCGTCGGGCACCGGAGTCTTGCTGGTCAGATCTTGGCGCATCCTGCGACCGGAATGCACAACGGGCGGTCCCGCGACCCCGGCCGCACCCTGGCTACGGCAGCACCACGACCTGTGCGGCGTAGACCAGGCCCGCGCCGAAGCCGATCTGGAGGGCGAGGTCGCCGGACTTGGCCTGTCCCTCGGACAGGAGCCGCTCGGCGGCCAGCGGGATCGACGCGGCGGACGTGTTGCCGGTCTCGGCGATGTCGCGCGCGATCACCACGCTGTCGGGCAGGCCGAGCTGCTTCTTCATCTGGTCGATGATGCGCATGTTGGCCTGGTGCGGGATGAAGACCTGGATGTCCTCGGCCGTCACGCCCGCCTCCGCCATGGCCTTCTCGGCGACGGGGGCCATCTGGAAGCTCGCCCACTTGAAGACCGGCTGGCCGTCCTGGCGCAGCGTGGGCCAGCCGAGCGAGGGGTCCTCGCGCCACTCGGTCCACGAGTGCGTCTGCCGGATCACGTCGGCCTTGGAGCCGTCCGAGCCCCACACCGTCGGGCCGATGCCCGGCGTGTCAGACGGGCCGACGATCGCGGCGCCCGCGCCGTCGCCCAGCAGGAACGAGATGGAGCGGTCGGTCGGGTCGATGATCTCGCTGAGCTTCTCGGCGCCGATCACCAGCACGTGCCGGGCCAGACCGGCCCGGACCAGGGCGTCCGCCTGGCCGATGCCGTACGCGTAGCCGGCGCAGGCCGCCGACACGTCGTAGGCGGCCGCGGGCGTCGCGCCGATCCGCTCGGCCAGGATCGCGGCCCCGGACGGCGTCATGTGCATGTGCGTGATCGTCGACAGGATGATCGCGTCGATGTCGGCGCCGACCAGGCCGGCGGACTCCAGCGCCTTCTTCGCGGCGGCCTCGGCCAGGTCGAGCACGTCCTTGTCGGCACCCGCCCGACGGCGCGTGACGATGCCGGTGCGCTGGCGGATCCACTCGTCCGAGGAGTCGATGGGGCCTGCGATGTCGTCGTTCGTCACGACGAGCTCGCCGCGCTCCGCGCCGATCGCGAGGATCTTCGAGAACTGCGTGGGCTGGGCCTGCTGCAGGGTGGTCACTGGGCTGCTCCGGTCGCACTCGTGCCGGTGGAAAGGGCGTTGCTGTGTGCCGCGATGAGCTCGCGGGCCGCGTCGAGGTCGGCGGGCGACTTGACCGCCACCGTCTCGACACCCTTGAGGCCGCGCTTGGCCAGACCCGTCAGGACGCCGCCGGGGGCGAGCTCCAGCAGGCCCGTGACGCCGCGCTCGGCGAGGTTCGTCATGATCAGGTCCCAGCGCACCGGGGCCGTGACCTGGCCCGCGATGTTGCGCAGCACGTCGGCGCCGGTCCCGTGACCGTGGGTGCCGCCGGTGTAGGCGGTCCCGTCCAGGTCGGCGAGGAACGGCAGCGCCGGGTCGGCGGCGTCCCAGTCGAGGGCCACCGGCTCGAACTCGGCGCGCGCCGCGTCCATGAACGGCGTGTGGAACGCGCCGGCCACCTGCAGCGGGATCACGCGGGCGCGGGTCGGCGGGTTCTCGGCCAGCTTGGCGAGATCCTCCAGGGCGCCCGCGGCGACCGTCTGGCCGGCGCCGTTCACGTTGGCGGGCCACAGGCCCGCGGCCTCGATCGCGGCGAGCACCTCGTCCGGGTCGCCGCCCACGACGGCGCTCATGCCCGACGGCGCGGCGGCGGCGGCCGTGGCCATCGCCCGGGCGCGGCGCGCGACCAGGCCGGCCGCGCCGTCGTCGGTCAGGGCGCCCGCCACCGCGGCGGCCGACAGCTCGCCGACCGAGTGGCCTGCGGTGACGTCCACGACGTCCGCGGCGGCGCGGCCGTCGAGCAGGGCGCGCAGCGCGAGCAGGGAGGTGGTGACGATCAGCGGCTGGGCCACGGCGGTGTCGCGGATCGTGTCCGCGTCCGACGTCGTGCCGTGGGCCACGAGGTCCAGGCCGGCGGCCTCGGAGGCTGCCGCAAGGCGTTGTTCGGTTCCGGGCAGCTCGAGCCAGTCGCTGAGCATCCCGGGGGTCTGAGAGCCCTGTCCAGGGCAGACGACGGCGAGCACGCGTCCACTCTGCCAACCCGAGCCGCTCCCGGGACGTCGCGACCTGTACCAACCTGGTCGGGGGCCCTTGTCGGGAACCTACAAGGCGCCCGAATCGGGCGCAGGTTAGTGACGTACGTCTCGGCGGGTTCAGCCCCGGCCGAGCTGGCCCAGCGCCAGCGCCACCTGCAGCACGAACGACTCGCGGGCGTCGAGCGGGTCCCAGCCCGTGATCTCGGAGACCTTGCGCAGGCGGTAGCGCACGGTGTTGGGGTGAACGTACAGATGGCGGGCGGCGGCCTCCAGCGAGCGGCCGGTGCCGAGGTAGGCCGAGAGGGTCTCCAGCACGGCGCCGCCGGCGTCCTGCAGCGGGGTGAACGCCTGGGCGATGAGCGTGGCGCGGGCCGTGTAGTCGCCGGTCAGCACGCGCTCGGGCAGCAGGTCGTCCGCCATGACGGGGCGGGGCGCCTGCGGCCACGCCGGCGCGGCCGTGAGGCCGGCGAGCGCGGAGCGGGCCGAGCGCGGGGCGTCGGTCAGGCTGGGCACCTGCGTGCCGATCACCACGGGCCCGGTGCCGAAGCGCGACATCAGCGACGTCGCCGCGGCCACGAGGTCGCCCTCGCCGCCGAGCACGAGCACGAGCCGGTCGCCGTGGATGCCGACGAGGGCGTCGCCCGCGGCGCGGCGGGCCACCCGACGGATCTCGGCGGTGCGGATCTCGTCGAGCTCCTCGGTCGCCAGCCCCACGACCACGAGCGCGTTGCCCCGGCCGCTCCAGCCGAGGGCCGAGATGCGGGAACGCAGGGAGTCGTCGCCGTCGCCGCGCACCAGGGCGTCGACCACCAGCGCCTCCAGGCGGGCGTCCCAGGCGCCGCGCCACTCGGCGGCGCGGGCGTAGACCTCGGCCGCGGAGAACGCGACCTCGCGGGAGTAGCGCAGCACGGCCTCGCGCAGGTCGCGCTCGCCGCCGGGGGCGGCGATCCGGTCGGAGTGCGTCTCGACGACGTCGACCACCACGCGCACGAGCTGCAGCGTGTGCTGGAGCGAGATGGAGCGGGTCAGCTCGGTGGGCGCCGCGGCGAAGATCTCGCTGACGCCGTGCGGCGGCCGGTTCGGGTCGGTGAACCACGAGGTGAACGCGTTGATGCCGGCCTGGGCGACGAGGCCTACGTAGGAGCGGTCCTCGGCAGGAAGGTCGCGGTACCAGTTGAGGTCCTCGTCGAGGCGGCGCATCGCCGCCGCCGTGAGCACGCCGCTGGCCTCGCGGACGCGCTGGAGGTTCATCGGGAAGCCGGCGGGGTCCAGACCGGCGTCGGGCTCCGGGGTGCCCTCGGGGCCCGCGTCGAGTGCCTGACCGGCGTCCTGGTCGGCGCTGCGGTCGGTCGCCTGCCCGGCCTCCCGGTCGGTCTTCTGGGCGCTGCCTCGAGCGGCCCGTCGCGTTGCTGGCACCCCGGCAGCATACGAGCCTCAGTTGTGGGGAGTCCACAAACGGACTTTCGCGACAGTGCTCCTCCAGTGAGTGCGGGTGAGAAACTGTAGGGTCGAGGCATGGCCCTGATGCACCGGCTCCGTCGACTCATCCGTCGGCCCTTGTCTGCGTCCACGGTCGGGGCCCGCCGGCCGTCACCGTCGGCACCCCGGCGTGGGGACGTGGGACACGAGGACGCGCTACGAGCGCAGCTGACCGACGATCCCAACAACGAGGAGGCGTTCGCCGCCCTGGCGGAGATCGTCCGCCGGCGGGCCGCCGAGGACCCGACGCTGGAGGACCCGCTGCGGGACTACTCGGAGGAGATCCCGGAGTCGAGGCAGCGCGAGGCCGACCTTGCGGTCTGGTCCCTCGCCGAGGAGCTGGCCGGGCACCCGCGCGGCTGGTACCCGCTGATCGAGCTGGGCCGGCTGTCGCTGGCCGACGACCCGGAGGGCGCCGTCCGCCGGTTCATCACCGCCGCCGAGCGGGACCCGGACGGTAACGCCCTGGCCGAGGGGCTGGCGATCCTGCGCGCCAACGGGATGCCCGTCGAGGCCCTGGGCCTGGGTGTGGGCCACTGGCGGGTGCGGGAGCACTCGCCCGTCGTCGGCAAGCACCTCGTGCTGGCGGCGCTGGAGGCCGACCGGGTGTTCGAGGCGAAGCAGCACCTGCGCGCCCTGGACCTGCACCCGGACACCAAGACGGTCAAGCCGCTGCAGGCGGAGCTGGCGAAGGCGATCGCGGCGGCCGAGAAGGGGTAGCGGCCGGGACGCGCAGAACGTCGGCGGAACGCCCGCGGAACGCCCGCCGAACGAGAAAGAGCTGCGGCGCACCGGTTAACCGG
>NZ_JBHWZO010000327.1:0-6105 GCF_042728455.1 Promicromonospora sp. NPDC060204 | reverse complement strand
CCACCGAGGCGTCGGCCAGCTCGCCGATGCCGTGCAGCTCGTCGTCGTACTCCCCCACCACCACGAACGCGGCGCTCGACGGCGTGGACGGCTGGTCGCTCAGCCCGGGCAGCGAGCTGAGCGAGAGCACGCCCTCGACCTGCCCCGACGAGATCAGCTCCAGCGCGCGCTCGGTGCGCTCCTCCGGCCCGCCCTCGACGCTCACGACCTCCATGAGGAAGCCCGCGTCGTGGGCCACCACCGCCGCCGCGCTGAGCAGGCGGGTGGGCAGCAGCAGGGCCGGGGCCGGCAGCAGGACGGCCAGCCGGCCCGTGCGCCGGGTGCGCATGGAGCGGGCGAGCAGGTTCGGCCGGTAGCCGAGCTCCTCGATGGCCGCCTCGACGCGGCGCACCGTCTCGGGCTTGAGCCCGCCGTTGTGCCGCAGGTACCGCGAGACGGTCTGGTGGGAGACCTGCGCGAGGCGCGCGACCTGGACGATCGTCGGCCGGCGCACGGCATTCTCGGACATTCCGCCATCCTCTCGCTCGCGGCGGCCGGCGGGCCGCCGACACCAGCGTTGACAGCATAGTGAACGTTCACTATGTTGACGCCGGACGGAAAAGTGAACGATCACTATTCCTCGTACACCATCTGCGAAGACGCACGACACGATCCGAAGGAGCATCTGTGTCCTCAGCTCCCACCACCCTTCACGGAGGGTCCGCCGCCGGACGGCGCACTCGTCCGGTCAGCCCGGGGCGCACGTCGTGAGCGCTATCGGCGAGCTGCGGACGCTGCGCCGCGCCGGCCGCAGCGGTCTGACCACCGAGCAGAAGCAGGCGCTGGCCAAGGAACGACGCCGGGACTCGAAGGCCGCTGCGGTCTTCCTGGCCCCGTGGCTCCTCGGCCTGGTCGCCATCACGCTCGGCCCGATGCTCGCCTCCCTGTACCTGGCGTTCACCGACTACAACCTGCTGCAGGACCCGAACTTCACGGGGCTGGAGAACATCCAGCGCATGGTCGGCGACGAGCGGCTGGGCAAGTCGCTGGTCGCGACGATGACCTACGTCGTGGTCTCGGTGCCCATCCAGCTCGCGGTCGCCCTCGGCCTCGCGCTCCTGCTGGACCGCGGCATCCGCGGGCTCGCCCTGTACCGGTCGGTGCTCTACCTGCCCTCCCTGCTCGGGGCGAGCGTGGCCATCGCCGTGCTGTGGCGCCTCGTGTTCGGCGGAGAGGGCCTGTTCAACGCGTTCCTCGGCCTGTTCGGCATCCAGGGACCCGCGTGGGTGGCCGAGCCGGACACCGCGCTGGGCACCCTGATCGTGCTGCACGTGTGGACCTTCGGCGCGCCGATGGTCATCTTCCTCGCCGGCCTGCGCCAGATCCCGCGGCAGTACTACGACGCGGCGTCGACCGACGGCGCGAACAAGTGGCAGCAGCTGCGCAAAATCACGCTGCCCCTGCTGAGCCCGATCATCTTCTTCAACCTGGTGCTCGGGCTGATCGGCAGCTTCCAGTCGTTCACGCAGGCGTTCATCGTCTCCAACGGCAGCGGCGGACCGGCCGACTCGACGCTCTTCTTCTCGCTGTACCTCTACCAGGAAGGCTTCGCCGGCTTCCGCATGGGGTACGCCTCGGCCCTGGCCTGGCTGCTGCTCATCATCATCGGCGCGTTCACGGCCCTGAACTTCTGGGCCTCGAAGTACTGGGTGTTCTATGACGACTGAAACTCTTCTGACCACCGAACCGACCACGGGGCCGGGCAGGCGCCCCCTCGTCATCAAGCAGCGCCGACGCCGCCCGCGGATCCTGGCCCACGTGGGCCTGATCCTCGTGGCGATCGTGATGCTGTACCCGCTGCTGTGGATGGTGACCAGCTCGCTGCGGCCGAACGAAGACATCTTCACCAGCCCCGGGCTGCTGATCGACACGTTCGACTTGAGCCACTACCCCGACGGCTGGAACGCCCTGAGCAAGCCGTTCGGCAGCTACCTGCTCAACTCGGCTTTGGTCGTGCTGGGCTCCGTGGTGGGCAACCTCATCTCCTGCTCGATGGCGGCCTACGCGTTCGCCCGGCTGCAGTTCCGCGCCAAGACCGTCGCGTTCGCCGCGATGCTCCTGACGATCATGCTGCCGGTGCACGTGCTGATCATCCCGCAGTACGTGATGTTCGCCCAGATCGGCTGGATCAACACCTACCTGCCGCTGATCGTGCCCAAGCTGCTGGCCACGGACGCGTTCTTCGTGTTCCTGATGGTCCAGTTCGTGCGCGGCATCCCCCGCGAGCTCGACGAGGCCGCGCGGATCGACGGCGCCGGCCACGCCCGGATCTTCCTCCAGGTGATCCTGCCGCTCATGGTGCCCGCCCTGGCGACCACCACCATCTTCACGTTCATCTGGACCTGGAACGACTTCTTCTCCCAGCTCATCTTCGTGACCGACCCCGACCTCTACACGGTCCCGGTGGCGCTGCGGCAGTTCATCGACGCCCAGTCGCAGTCCGACTTCGGGGCCCTGTTCGCGATGAGCGTCGTCTCGCTGATCCCGGTGTTCCTCGTGTTCCTGTTCGGGCAGCGGTTCCTGCTGCGCGGCATCGCGACGACGGGCGGCAAGTGATGAGCCGACGACTGACGACCGGAGGAAGAACCACGATGGAACGACGCGCGCGACGGGGTGTGCTGGCCGGCTCGGCCCTCGCCCTGAGCGTCGGGTTGGCCGGGTGCGGCATCGCGCCCGACCCCGCCGACGCGGAGCTCAGCGACGGCGAGGTGACCCTGACGATGACCTGGTGGGGCGCGGACGCCCGCCACCAGTCGACCCTCGACGCGATCGAGCTGTTCGAGGAGAAGTACCCCCGGATCCACGTGGAGCCGACGTACGCGGACTGGGGCGGGTACTGGGACCGCCTGGCGACCACGGCGGCGGCCGGCGACATGCCGGACGTCGTCCAGTTCGACCAGCTCTACCTCTCCTCCTACGCGGGGCGCGGGGCGCTGCTGGACCTCGACGCGGTGCCGGAGTTCCTCGATGCGAGCTCGCTGCCCGACAACGTGCTGGCCTCCGGTGAGGTCGACGGCAGCCTGTACGCCGTGCCGATCGGTGTCGCGGGGAACGGCGTCGTGCTGAACACCAGCCTCTTCGAGAAGTACGACGTGCCGGTGCCGGACACCGACACGTGGACCTGGGAGGAGTTCGACGCCGCCGCGCAGGCGATCACCGAGGCATCCGGTGGCAAGGTACGCGGCCTGTCCCCGTTCGGGGCGGACTCGTTCAGCCTGGAGGTGTTCGCCCGTCAGCAAGGTGACCAGATCTTCGACGCCGAGGGTGACGTGGCGATCGACCCCGCCACGGTCGCCGCGTACTGGCAGCGTGAGCTCGACTGGATCGAGTCCGGCGCGGCGCCGGACGCGGCCGCCCTGAGCGAGAAGGCGGGCGTGCCCCTGGACCAGGGCGACACGGTAGTGGGCAACACCGCCATGGCCTTCATCGCCGCCGGCCAGTTCACCGCGATCGCCGCGGCGGCACCCGACTTCGAGTACGAGGTGGCGGACTGGCCCGCCGACCCGGACACGCCGGAGGGCTTCCAGTACCCCAAGCCGTCGATGTACTGGGCGGCGTCCTCCCAGTCCGAGCACCCGGCCGAGGCAGCTCTGCTGATCGACTTCCTCGTCAACGACCCCCAGGTCGCCCACGCCTTCGGGACTGACCGGGGGATCCCCGCCAACGAGGCCTTCCAGACGGCGCTCGAGCCCACGCTCGACGAGCAGGCCAAGAAGCTGCTCGACTTCACCAAGCTGGTGGGCGAGCGTTCCGGCGACGCCCCGCCCATCACGCCGAACGGCGCGAGCGAGATCGAGACCATGCTGTCCCGGTACAACCAGCAGGTCCAGTTCGGGAAGCTCTCCCCGCAGGAAGCGGCCGCAGGCTTCATCGAGGAGCTGCAGTCCGCGGTCGACGCCGCGGGCTGACCCGCCGGGCCGCGCTCGCCCGGACCCGGCCGCCCAACGAGGCGGGCGGGTCCGGGCGGGGTGGTGCAACGTTGACGCACTTGCCGAGGATCACTAGCGTGAAGCCGAGATCAGAGTCGATCAGAGAGGTACCACCCATGGTCGTACGACGCTTGTTCACCGTCCTGGCGCTCGCCGCGCTCGCCCTGTCCACCGCCGTCGCCCCGGCGACGGCCGGCGCGGGCGGGGCGGGCGGGGCGGAGCCGCCGCCGGGCGGGGCGGTGAACGGGACCCGCCTGATGGAGGGGACCTCCCTCTACCCGCGCGCCATCCGGCTGGAGCACTCCGGCCGGGCGAACGGCACGATCGTGGTCAGCACGGTCACGTTCGACGGCGACACGGGGCACGGCGCGATCTTCACCAGCACGGACGACGGCCGCAGCTTCGAGCGGGCCGGCACGGTCTCGGACCCGGGGGCGGCGCAGGGGCTGTGCTGCTCGACGTTGTTCGAGCTGCCGCGCAAGGTCGGCGACCTGCCGAAGGGCACCCTGCTGTGGTCGGCGTCGGTGGGCCAGCAGGTGGACGAGTCCACCCGCCGGATGACCCTGCCGGTGTGGGCCAGCCGGGATCAGGGCCGCACGTGGGAGCACGTGTCCACGGCGGCTACGGCGTCGGGCGGCAAGGGGCTGTGGGAGCCGGAGTTCGCCGTCTCCCCCGGCGGTGAGCTGGTGCTCTACGTCTCGGACGAGAACCAGCAGCCGGCGCACAGCCAGGTGATCGTGCAGGCCACGTCGTCCGACGGCGTGACCTGGTCGCCGCTCCAGGACGTCATCGCGCTGCCGGACGTCGGGCTGCGCCCGGGGATGCCCGTGGTGCGCCGGCTGCCGGACGGCGCCTACCTCATGAGCTACGAGGTGTGCGGCCCGGTGCAGGACTGCCGGCACTACACGCGCCGCTCGGCCGACGGCATCGCCTGGCCGCCCGTCACCGAGATCGGCAGCCCGGTCGCGACGGCGGACGGCACGCACTTCCGGCACACCCCGAACATCTCCTGGTACGACGACGGCACGCGTGACGGGCGGCTCCTCGGCGTCGGGCAGATGCTCTACGGGGCCGACGGCGCGGTGCTGCCCGGCAGCGGGTCCACGATCATGACCAACGAGGGCGTGCCGGAGGAGTCCTGGGCCACGGCCGAGGCGCCGGTGGGCATCCTCGACCCGTGGAACAACTACTGCCCCAACTACAGCCCCACGCTGCTGGCCCTGCCCGAGCGCGGCGAGCTGCTGGAGCTGTCCACGGGGTACGAGTCGGAGGGCGGGAGCTGCACCACGTACTTCGCGGTGGCCGACCTGCCGGACTGACCCAGCCGGACTGACCCAGCCGGACTGAGGCAGCCGCACGCACGATGGTGGCCGCCGCGAGCCTCACGCGCTCACGGCGGCCACCATCAGCACCACGGGCGCGACCACCAGCAGGTACATCAGCCCGAAGAACAGGGTGTGCACCAGCACGAAGCCGCCCAGCGTGCGCCAGTGCGCGCCCACCCGGAAGTGCCCGGCGAGCTTGCGCACGAACGACCCGGGATGCAGCAGGTCCCAGGAGTTGAACCGCACGTAGCGCCCCAGGTAGATGCCGACGCTGACCAGCAGGAGGGTGAGCGCCACCAGCACCCAGGAGTCGGGCTGCCGGTAAGGGTCGTCGTCGTTGGGCCGCACGATGAGCACGTACGCGAACTGCACCAGCAGCACGTTCATCAGCATGTTCAGCACCCCGGACAGCGCCAGGGACAGCACCATCACGATGTCGTACCAGAGCGGCGCAGGGTCGTCCGTGGGCCGCCGGTGGGAGAAGTTCAGCTCCGTCACCAGGTACGCCGAGTTGGGCAGCAGCAGCACCCACACCAGGAGCACCACCGCGATCACGGTGAGCATGAGCGCCTGGTTGGGCACGAACGTGATGACGCCCAGCACCAGCAGCAGCCCGATCCCGAGCACCACGGCGGGCGCCACGGACAGCCCGATGTTGAGCACCATCGGCCAGTACACCGGCAGCCGGAACACGGGCGCGCGCAGCAGCACCAGTGCCAGGGCGAAGACGTTGAGCAGGACGATGCCGGCGGGCAGCAGCAGGATCGCGTTCATCACCGCACATCATCACCGCGGCCCCGCCGTCGCGCCCG
>NZ_JBHWZO010000326.1:0-6142 GCF_042728455.1 Promicromonospora sp. NPDC060204 | reverse complement strand
CTTTTCTACGCTTTGAGCTGGCCGAAATATAATAAACCCGGTCCTCAAAGGGGAGGTGCGGCGCCGGCCGTCCGGCTCCAGCACATCGAACCTCGGCCCTGTCGGCCTCAGCCCAGCCGGCGTCGGCCCGGCAGACCTCAGCCCATACGACGTCGGCCCAGCCGGCCTCAGCCCTTGCGCTTGCGGATCTCCGCCGCGGCCTGCGGGAGCACGTCGGCGAGCTGCCCCACGACGGCGAAGTCGCAGATCTCGAAGATCGGCGCCTCCGGGTCGCTGTTCACGGCGACGATCACCTGCGACGCCTGCATACCGCCGCGGTGGTGCGGCGCGCCCGAGATGCCGGCGCCGATGTAGACGCGCGGGGCGATCGTCACGCCGGTCTGCCCCACGTAGGAGTCCCACCAGCCCTCGAACGCGGCGTCGCGGGACGCGCCCACGGCCGCGCCGAGGGCGTCCGCGAGGTCCTCCACGGGGCCGAAGTCGCCGTCGGTGCCGCGGCCCCCGGCGACCACCACGGCCGCCTGGTCCAGCGGCGGACGGCCGCTCCTGTCGGCTTTGACCTCGCGGGACAGCAGCGCCACGGGCGACGCGGGCACCTCGACGGCGTACCCCTCGGTCACGGGCTCGACGGCGGCCGGCGCGGGCTGCGCGACGGCGGAGTTGGCCCGGACCGTCACGACGGCGACGTCGGCGGTCACCGCGCACTCGGTGTCCCACGAGCCCGCGAAGACGCGCTTGCCGGCCACGACACGGCCGTGCACGTCGCGCAGCGAGGAGGCGTCGATGACCAGGCCCGCGCCCAGGTCGTGGGCGGCCAGGGCGGCGGCCTCCTTGGCGGCGAACGACGTGGGCAGCAGCACCACGTCGGCGTCGGTCAGGCGGACGGCGGCCGCGAGCGCCGCGGCGACGACGGCGGGCAGGTGCCGCTCGTCGCCGCTCACGCAGGCGCCGTCCCGGGCCGGCTCCGCCTGGTGCACGGTCTCGACGCCGTACGCGCCGAGCTGCGCCAGCACCTCGACGGTGGGTGCCTCCAGGGCGACTGCCTCGACCCGGCCGAGGCCGCGGGCGATGGTGAGCAGCTCCAGCGTGCTGGTGCGGACCTCGGTAGCGGGGTCGAGCAGGACCAGGACGGTGCGGTTCGTCATCGTGTCTCTCAGACCAGGTCGTTGCGGATCAGGAAGTCGGCCAGCGCCACGCCGCCCTCGCCCTTGTCGGTGACGAGCTCCACCTCGGGGCGTGCGGGGCGCGGGGCCGCTGACAGCGTCTCGGTGCGGGCGCCCGCGCTGCCCGCCACGGCGGGGTCGAGGCCGAGGTCGGCCGGGGACCACACCTCGATCTCCTTGCTGCGGGCCGCCATGATCAGCTTGAAGCCCGGGAACCGCGGCTGGTTGGCGCCGTCCGTCACGGACAGGAGCGCGGGCAGCGGCGCGGTCAGGGACTCGGTGACGTCGTCGATCTCGCGGGTGATCGTCAGCACGCGCTGCCCGGAGTCGTCCGGGTCCGCGAGCGAGACCTTCTTGGCGAGGTTCAGCGTGGGCAGGCCGAGCTCGGCGCCGAGCAGCGTCGGCACCACGGAGCCCAGGCCGTCCAGGGCGGCCATGCCGGTCACGACGAGGTCCACCGGCGCCTCGTCGCCCAGCTTGCGGACGGCGGCGGCGAGCACCGCGGCGGTGCCGAAGTAGTCGGAGCCGGCCAGGGCGTCGTCGGACACCCGGATGCCCCGGTCCACGCCGAGCTGGAACGCCTTGCGCAGCGCGACGTCGCCGTCGGGCCCGGCCATGGTGACCACGACCACCTCGCCCTCGTCCGCCCCGATCCGGCCGGCGGCGCGCTCGGCCTCGACGATCCGCAGGGCCGCCTCGATCGCGTTCTCGTCCAGCTCGTTGAGGGTGCCCTCACCGGCCGTGCGCACGACCCGGCCGTCGGAGAAGCCACGCTCCGTGTTGATGTCGGGGACGTACTTGGCGGTGACCACGATGCGCATGGGGTAACCGTACGACGTCGGGCGGCGTGGGACGGATCGGGTCCACGAGCGGGCCTGAGACGATGGGGCATATGGCGCAGTCACGACGAGCAGAACCGCAGCGGGCGCCGGGCGACCCGGTGCCCCGTCCGGTCGTCCGGCCGCTCATCCGGCCGTCGGCCCGCCGCAGCCACGTGCCGCCGCTGGGCGTGTACGTGACGCCCGACGGCGGGATCGACGCGGCCGTGCTGGCGTCCCACGCGACGGCGGTGGACCTGTGCCTCATCGACGTCACGGACCCGGCCCTGGACGAGCACGACCCGGGCCGGTACACCGAGCGCCGGTTCGAGATGGTGGGGCCGGTGTACGGCGTGTGGCACACGCACGTCCCGGACGTCGCACCAGGTCAGCGCTACGGCTTCCGCGTGTACGGCCCGTGGGACCCGCGCGCGGGGCTGCGGCACAACCCGGCCAAGCTGCTGGTCGACCCGTACGCCCGCGGGTTCGCGGGCCGGCTGCGCTACGGGCCGGAGGTGGTCGGCGCGGTGAGCACGGAGCGCGAGGATGGCTGGTGGCTCAGCGACCCGTACGGCCCGCCGGACGCGACCGACTCCCTGGCGTACGTGCCGCACTCCGTCGTCGTCGCGCCGCTGCCGCCGCCCGCTCCCCTGTCCCGGCCGCGTGTGCCCTGGGCCGAGACCGTGGTCTACGAGGCGCACGTGCGCGGGCTGACGATGCTGCGCGAGGACATCCCCGAGGAGCTGCGGGGCACGTACGCGGGGGCGGCGCACCCGGCCGTCGTCGAGCACCTGAAGAGCCTCGGCGTCACGACGCTGGAGCTGCTGCCGATCCACAAGAGCGTGGCCGAGCCGCGGCTCGCCGCGCACGGGCTGTCGAACTACTGGGGCTACAACACGCTCGGCTTCTTCGCGCCCAACGCTGACTACGCGACCCGGGCGGCGCAGGAGCAGGGCGCGGAGGCCGTGCTCGACGAGGTGCGCGGCATGGTGCACCTGCTGCACGAGGCGGGCATCGAGGTGCTGCTCGACGTGGTCTACAACCACACCTGCGAGGGCGGCGACGACAGCCTGCACCTGGCCTGGCGCGGCCTCGACAACCCGGTCTACTACCTGCACGACGGCGCCTCGCCGGCCGCGCTCGCGGACGTCACGGGCACGGGCAACTCGCTGGACTTCCGGCGGCCGCGCGTGATCCAGCTCGCCCTGGACTCGCTGCGCTACTGGGCCGAGACCGTGGGGGTGGACGGGTACCGGTTCGACCTCGCGGTGACGCTGGGCCGCGGCAACGTCGGGTTCGACCCCGACCACCCGTTCCTGGTGGCGCTGCAGACGGACCCGGTGCTGTCGGGGCTCAAGCTCGTGGCGGAGCCCTGGGACGTGGGGCCGGGCGGCTGGCAGACGGGCTCGTTCCCGCCGCCCATGGCGGAGTGGAACGACCGGTTCCGCGACGCCGCGCGCGGGTTCTGGCTGGACGCGCCCAAGCAGGGCGTGCGCGGGCAGGAGATGCGCGGCCTGCGGGACCTGGCCACGCGGCTGGCCGGGAGCGCCGACCTGTTCGGGCCGGGCGACCCGCCACTGGTGCGCGGCCCTGTGGCGTCGGTCAACTACGTGACGGCGCACGACGGCTTCACGCTCGCCGACCTGGTCGCCTACGACCACAAGCACAACGAGGCCAACGGCGAGGACAACCGCGACGGGTCGGACAACAACCTGTCGTGGAACCACGGGCTGGAGGGGCACACCACCTCGGGCGACGACGCCACGACGGAGCCGTGGCAGGCGATCGTGCCGCCGCGCCGCAAGTCGCAGCGCAACCTGCTGGGCACCCTGCTGCTGGCCGCCGGCACGCCCATGCTCACCGCGGGCGACGAGCTGGGCCGCACCCAGGGCGGCAACAACAACGCCTACGTCCAGGACAACGAGACGTCGTGGATCCGGTGGGCCGTGGACGACGCCGGGACCGACCTCCTGGAGACCACGCGCTACCTGCTGGCGCTGCGGCGCGAGCACCCGGCGCTCCGGGCCGACTCGTTCTTCCTGGGCTCGCCCCGGCCGCACGAGACCGACACCGACCTGCTGTGGTTCTCCGAGACGGGCGCGGCGATGGAGGTCGACACGTGGAACCAGCCCGGCCGGCGCGTGCTGCAGATGCTGCGGCCCGGCCCGGCGGTGGGTGACGCGGACGTGCTGCTGGTGATCAACGGCGGCCTGGACGACGTCGAGGTGACGCTGCCGCCGCGCGACGGCGCCGCGCCGTGGGAGCTGGTCTGGGACTCCGCGTGGGACGCGCCCGTGGTGCCGGACGACGAGACCGGGCCCCGGACGTCGGTGACCCTGGAGGCGCTGAACATCAACGTGCTGCTGTCCCGCGGGGTCGGTCCTGGCTAAGGTGCGCACATGACTGACTCCGTCCACAACAACGCCGTTGGCACCGCGGGGAACACCGACGTCATCGTCATCGGTGCGGGCCTGTCCGGGCTCGTCACCGCGACCGAGCTGACCGCCGCGGGCAAGCGCGTCGTCCTGCTCGACCAGGAGCCCGCCGCGTCGCTGGGCGGCCAGGCCTGGTGGTCGTTCGGCGGGCTGTTCCTGGTCGACTCCCCCGAGCAGCGCCGGCTCAAGGTGCGCGACTCCGCCGAGCTGGCGTTCTCCGACTGGCTGGGCTCCGCGCAGTTCGATCCCGGCGCCGAGCGCGGCGAGGGCCCCGACCGGTTCGGGTACCGCTGGGCCCAGGGGTTCGTCGAGTTCGCCGCGGGCGACCTGCGGCCCTGGCTGCACGCCAAGGGCGTGCGCTGGTTCCCGCTGGTGCAGTGGGCGGAGCGCGGCGGCTACCCCGCCGGCGGGCACGGCAACTCGGTGCCGCGCTTCCACGTCACGTGGGGCACCGGCCCCGCCGTCGTCGAGCCGTTCGTCGCCGCGGCGCACGAGGCCAACCGGGCCGGGCTGCTCGACCTGCGCTTCCGGCACCGGGTCACGTCCCTGGTGGTCACCGACGGCCGCGTCACCGGCATCCGCGCGCAGATCCTGGCCGACGACGACGCCGGCCGCGGCGAGCCGTCGGGCCGCACCGTGACCGGAGAGGTGGAGCTGTCCGCCCAGGCCGTCGTGGTCGCGAGCGGCGGCATCGGCGCCAACCACGACCTGGCGCGCGCCCGCTGGTCCGCCGACGCCGGACACCTCCCCGGACGGATGCTCTCGGGCGTGCCGGACTCCACGGACGGGCTCATGCTGGGCGTCGCCGCCGACTCCGGCGCGGCGCTGGTGCACGAGGACCGCATGTGGCACTACCCCGAGGGCATCGCGAACCACTCGCCGGTCTGGACGCAGCACGGCATCCGGATCCTGCCCGGCCCGTCGTCGCTGTGGCTCGACGCCGACGGCAACCGGCTGCCCGGCCCGCTGTTCCCCGGCTTCGACGCGCTCGGGGCGCTGCAGCACGTGACCACCCGCGGCGACGACCACTCCTGGTTCGTGCTGAACAAGACGATCATGGAGAAGGAGTTCGCGCTGTCGGGCTCCGAGCAGAACCCCGACCTGACCGGCAAGTCCGTGCCCCTGCTCCTGGAGCGGGTCCGCGGCCGGTCGGTGCCGGTGCGCACCTTCGCGGAGCAGTCGGAGGAGTTCCTCTGGGCGGACGACGCCTTCGAGCTCGCCGCGAAGATGAACGCGCTGACGGAGGCCACCGACGGGTCGAGCGGGCACGTCGACGGGGCGTCCCTGGCCGCGCTGATCGCTGCCCGCGACGCCCAGGTCGCGACCGGGCTCGGCAAGGACCCGCAGGTCGTGGCGACGGCGGCCGCACGGCACTTCATCGTGGACAAGGCCATCCGGGTGTCGCCGCCGCGCGCGCTCACCGACCCGCAGGACGGGCCGCTGCTCGCCGTGCGGCTGTCGGTGCTGACCCGCAAGACCCTCGGCGGCCTGTGGTGCGACGAGACGGGCCGGGCGCTGACCCCGGACGGCGAGGTGCTGGAGGGCCTGTGGGCCGTGGGCGAGGCGGCGGGCTTCGGCGGCGGCGGAGCCCACGGGCACCGCGCGCTGGAGGGCACGTTCCTGGGCGGCTGCCTGTTCACGGGCCGGACGACGGGCCGCGCCCTGGCCGCCACGCTGTGACCGGCCGGCTGACTGTGACCGGCCGGCTGACTCGGCAAACCAGAAC
>NZ_JBHWZO010000325.1:0-6166 GCF_042728455.1 Promicromonospora sp. NPDC060204 | reverse complement strand
GACTCCTGAGAGCGAAGAAACCCGGGCCTCAAAGGTGAGGGGCGTCAGCCGTTCAGGGCCGCCACCATCCGCCGGGCCGCCTCTTCGACGAGCGGGCGCGGCATGCCCGCGTTGAACCGCACGAAGCCGCGGCCGGCGTCGCCGCACTCCGCGCCGTCGACCAGGACGACGCCCGCATGTTTCTGGAACCAGGCGGCGGCGCTCGCGGGCGCGCCCGGCAGGTCCGCGCCCGGCAGGTCGAGGCCACGGCAGTCCAGCCAGGTCAGGTACGTGCCCTCGGGCGCGCGGTAGCCGATGCCGCTCCCGTCCAGCAGCTCGCCCAGCCGCGTGACGTTGCCCTGCAGATAGCCGAGGACGTCGTCCAGCCAGTCCCGGCCCTCGGTGTACGCGACCTGGTTGGCCAGGATGCCGAGGGTCGACGCGCCCTCCTCGACGCGCTCGCCGACCTGGTCCCAGAGCCGCACGTCGGCGTCGTTGGACAGGACGAGCTGTGCGCACTTGAGACCCGCCAGGTTCCAGGCCTTCGACGCGGACGTGGCCGTGACGGTGTGGCCCGCCGTGGTCTCGTTCAGCGAGGCGTACGGGACGTGGCGGCGGCCGGGGTGGACCAGCGGCGCGTGGATCTCGTCGGCGAAGACGCGGCCGCCGTTCCGGTCGACGACCTCGGCCACGGCCAGCATCTCGGCGGGGTCGAGCACCCGGCCGATCGGGTTGTGCGGGTTGCACAGGATCATCAGGTGCCCGCCCGCGGCGAACGCGGCGTCCAGAGCGTCGAGGTCGTAGGAGTACCGGCCGTCGGCGTCGCGCGCCATCGGCACCTGGAGCACCTTGCGGCCCAGCTCGCCCGGCAGGGTGTGGAACGGCATGTACGACGGCGTGGGCACGATCACCGGCGACCCGGGCCGGGAGAAGTGCTTGATGACCTCGTCCAGCGCGGTGAGCACGTCGGAGACGGGCCGCACCCGCGCCGGGTCGACAGCCCAGGAGTAGCGGTCGGCAGCGAAGCCCGCGTACGCCTCGGACATGCCGGTCACCAGGGCGGGCGGGAGGTAGCCGAGCAGGCTGCGGTCCACGGCGTCGTGCAGCGCGGCGGCGATCGGCGGGGCGGTCGGGAAGTCCATCTCCGCGACCCAGGCCCCGATCGTGCCGGGAAAGGCCGTCCACTTGAGGCTGCCGTTCGCCCGGAGGCGGTCGGCGGTGAGGGCGTCGAAGGGGTGGGCGTTCACGCTCGCATTGAAGCAGGTGCGGCGTGGGCGTCGTCCGGGTGACCAGAGCCCGAAATGGGGCGGTCCGGCGGTTGGTCGCCGGGGCCCCGCGGTCAGTGCGTGAGTGTCAGCTCGGCCTCGACGAACCCGTCGTCCTCCACCGTCACGAAGCCCAGGTCGGGGGCCTCGACGCCGTAGTCCGCGAACGTGACCGGCACGGTCGCGGCGAGCTCGGCGACGACGTCGCCGCCGTCGTCCGCCAGCCGGATCTCCAGGCCCGCGGTGACCTCGTGGGTGACGCCCTTGATGGTCATCGTCCCGGGCGCGTCGACCGTGACGGTCCCGCCGTCGGCCACCGCCGTGATGTCCACGGGGTCGGTGAGCTCGAAGGTCGCCGTGGGGTAGGTGCGGGTGTCGAGGATGCCCTGGAACTGGCCGTCCCGGGCGGACTCGTCGGTGGTGATGCTCGCGAGGTCGACCTCGACGGACGCGGCGGTGAGCTCGCCGTCGGCCACGGTGCCGGAGCCCGTCACCTGCGGGGTACGGCCGACGACGGTGACGTCCTGGCCGGACAGTACCTCGTTCAGGCGGTACCCGGCCTCGGAGCCGTCGGCCACGGTCCAGTCGCCGTCGAGGTCGGCGGGGTCCGTGGTCGCCGCGGGCGCGGACGAGCCGACGGCGGGCGCGGGCACGTCGCCGCCCGTCTGCAGTCCCGCGTAGATGCGCGTGGCGAGGAACCCGAGGCCCACCACGACGACGAGCACGCCCAGCGCTACGACGATCTTCCGGCCCATGGCTCTACGCTCCCACGCGGTCAGGAGAGGTAGCGCGCCTCGAGCGTGGCGAGCTTCGCCTCGGCCTCGGCGTGCACCTTCTTCTCCAGGACGAACGACATCACCGGGATCACGCCCGCGATCACCATGGTGACCAGGCGGCCGAAGCCCCAGCGCATCTTGGACCACAGGTCGGCGACCGTGACCAGGTACACCACGTAGATCCAGCCGTGCGCGAACGGCACCCACGCGATGAACGGCATGACGCCGTCCACGTCGGTCAGCGCGCCGAGGCCGTACTTGATGCCCAGCTCGACGCAGAGGATCAGCAGCATGACACCGGTGACCAGAGCCATGAAGCGGTAGCGGGACATCGCGCCGCGGGCCTTGCGGATCGCGGTGGCCGCCGCCTCGGCGGAGATCTCGGGAGTGGTCTGAGGGGTGCTCACAACCAACGAGGATATGCCGTCCGCGGGGGTGCCATCCGCACCCTGTGGATAAAGCGTGGATCAATGTCAGTGGCGCTCCGTACGGTGGTTGTCGTGCGCCCCCTCCCCTTTGCCGATCCCGGCACCCCGCCGCTGCGCGGTCCGCTCACCCTGCTCCTGTGGCTCGCCCGGAAGCAGCTCCGCGTGCTGCTCGTGGCGATGTTCTTCGGCGTGCTCTCGTTCACCTGCAGCGCCTTCCAGCCGTTCCTGCTGGGCCGCATCATCGACAGCGCCTCCGCCTCCGGGCTCGACCGCACCACGTGGACGTGGGCGGCCGTCATGATGGGCGTCGGCATCGTCTGGATCGCCTCGAACGCGATCGGCCACCGGTGGGACATCACCGCGTGGATGCACGCCGCGTTCCGTACGTCACAGCTCGTGACGCGCACGGTGGCCCGGTCGGGGCACAACATCACCAAGGAGCTGCCCACCGGCGAGGTGGTGTCCTCGGTCGCGAACGACACCATGCGCATCGGCGAGGTCTTCGGCATCGCGGCCCAGACCATCGGCAGCGTCGCCACCTACGGCATCGTGGTGGTGCTGATGCTGAACCAGTCGCTCAAGCTGGGGCTGGTCATCGCGCTGGGCCTGCCGGTCGTGGCGGCGATCCTCGCCCTGCTGGTCAAGCCGCTCCAGAAGCACCAGAAGAACCAGCGCGACGCGCAGGGCCGGCTCACCACGCTCGGCGCGGACACCGTCTCCGGCCTGCGCATCCTGCGCGGTATCGGCGGCGAGAAGGTCTTCACCGGCCGCTACCAGGACCAGTCGCAGAAGGTCCGGCAGGCGGGCGTCGCGGTCGCAGGCACCCAGTCGATCCTCGACGCCCTGCAGGTGCTGCTGCCGGGGCTGTTCATCGCGCTGGTGGTCTACCTCGGCGCGGCGGAAGCCATCGCGGGGCACATCTCCACGGGCCAGCTGGTCGCGTTCTACGGGTACGCGTCCTTCCTGTCGTGGCCGGTGCACCTGCTGGTGCAGTCGGTCAACGTGGTCACCAAGGCCCACGTCGCGGCGGGCAAGGTGGTCAAGGTGCTGCAGGTCGTGCCCGCCACCGGCGCCGAGGCGTCGACCGCCGACATGCCGCCCGCCGGTGTGCCGCTGGTCGACGAGACCACGGGTGTCACGCTCCGGCCCGGCCGGGTCGTCGCGCTGGTCAGCGCGGACCCGGACGAGTCGGCGCAGGTCGCGATCCGGATGGGCCGGTTCGACGACGACGCGGAGACCGCCACCCCGGTCACGCTCGGCGGCGTCCGGCTGGCCGACCTCGACAAGGCGGAGCTGCGGGAGCGGATCGTGGTCGCGGACGCGACCCCGGCCCTGTTCTCCGGCCGCCTCGCCGGTGAGCTCGACGTGCGCGACTCGGCGAACGCCGAGGCGCTGCTGCGGGCCATGCACATCGCCGACGCGCACGACGTGCTGGAGTCCCTGCCGGACGGCATCGAGGGCGAGATCCCCGAGAAGGGGCGCTCGCTGTCGGGCGGCCAGCGGCAGCGCGTGGCGCTCGCGCGGGCGCTGCTCACCGACCCGGAGGTGCTGGTGCTCATCGAGCCCACGTCCGCGGTCGACGCCCACACCGAGGCGCGGATCGCGCAGCGGCTCACCGAGTGGCGCCGGGGCCGGACCACCCTGATCGTCACCGCGAGCCCGCTGGTCCTGGACCACGTGGACGACGTGATCTTCCTGGACGACGGTGCCGTGGTCACGCACGGCACGCACCGCGAGCTGCTGGACCTGCCCACGAACGCGCCGGGCGGACGCGAGGCGGCCCGCTACCGGCGGGTGGTCGGCCGCTCGCTGGACGACGACCTGGACGCCGAGCTCGACGAGCTGCTGGGCGGCACGAACGCAGGCAGCACCAACGCAGGCACCACCAACGCAGGGGAAGGAGGCAAGGCATGAGCACGGGAAAGATCCTGCCGATCGCCGACGCCGCCGAGACCTGGCGGTACACGCGCTCGCTGCTCGGCCGGCACCGCAGGCCGCTGATCATCATCACCGTGGCCAACACGGTGGCCGCGATCGCCGGCCTGGCCGGGCCGTTCGTGCTGGGCAAGCTGGTCGACGCCGTCACCGACGGCACCACGATCGAGGTGGCGCGCAACCTGGTGCTCGCCGCCGTCGCGGCCGTGGTGCTGCAGTCGCTGATCACCCGGTTTGCGCAGCGCCGCGCCATGGTCTTCGGCGAGACGGTGTTCGCCGACATGCGCGAGGAGTTCGTCGAGACCGTCACGGCCCTGCCGCTGTCCACGGTCGAGACCGCGGGGACCGGCGACCTCATCGCGCGCACCACCCGCGACGTCAGCCGCATCCAGAACGCCGTGCGGTTCGGCGTGCCGCGGCTGGTCATCGCCGTGGTGACGCTCGTGCTGACGTCGGTGGTCAGCCTCGTGGTCTCGCCCCTGGTCGCGATCGCGATGTTCGTCGGCGTGCCGGTGCTCGTCGCGGTCGCGCGCTGGTACCTGAAGCGGGCCGCGCCCGCCTACCAGCGCGAGTCCGCGGCGTACGCACTGCTCGACGGCACCGTCACCGAGTCCGTCGAGGGTGCGCGCACGATCGACGCGCTCAAGATCGGACGCCGGCGCACCGACCGGGGTGACGAGGACCTGCACGAGGCCTTCCAGGCCGAGCGCGGGACGCTCAACCTGCGCACCGTGCTGTTCCCGGGCGTGGACTTCGCGTTCATGGTCGCGCCGCTCGCGGTGCTCGTGTGGGGCGTCTACCTGGCCTCCGAGAACGTGGTGACCATCGGCATGGTGGCCACGATCGTCATGTACACCTACCAGCTCCAGGGTCCCGTGTGGGAGCTCATCTTCTGGCTGGACGAGATCCAGGTGGCCGCGACGTCCCTGTCCCGCATCATCGGTGTCCGGCTCGTTCCGGCGGACCGCACGGCGGGTGACGCCGAGCCCGACGACGAGGAGGTGCGCGGCACCGACGTCCGCTACGCCTACCGCGCGGGCACGGACGTGCTGCACGGCATCGACCTCGACCTGAAGGTGGGGGAGCGGCTGGCGATCGTGGGGCCGTCCGGCTCCGGAAAGTCGACCCTCGGCCGCATGCTGGCCGGCATCCACCCGCCCACGGGCGGCCGGGTCGAGGTCGGCGGCGTGCCGCTGGTGGACCTGCCGCTGGAGGACCTGCGCAAGCACGTCGCGCTCGTGACCCAGGAGCACCACGTGTTCGTGGGGTCGCTGGCGGACAACCTGCGGCTCGCCAAGATCGAGGCCGACGACGCCGAGCTGATGGACGCGCTGCGCGCCGTCGACGCGCACGGCTGGGTGGAGGCGCTCGACGAGGGACTGGCCACCGAGGTCGGCTCCGGCGGGTACAAGCTCACGCCGGCGCAGGCGCAGCAGATCGCGCTCGCGCGGCTCGTGCTGCTCGACCCGCACACGCTGGTGCTCGACGAGGCGACCTCCCTGCTGGACCCGCGTGCGGCCCGGCACCTGGAGCGCTCGCTCAACGCGGTGCTCGACGGGCGCACGGTCGTGGCGATCGCCCACCGGCTGCACACGGCGCACGACGCCGACCGGGTGGCGGTGCTCGACGGCGGCCGCATCACGGAGATCGGCCCGCACGACGAGCTGGTCGCGGCGAACGGCGAGTACGCCAGCCTCTGGCACAGCTGGCAGCACGAATAAACCCCTCCGTTGAGTGCTGGGTATTTGCGCCTTCCGAGCCGCGAAGAGCGCAAATACCCAGC
>NZ_JBHWZO010000324.1:0-6184 GCF_042728455.1 Promicromonospora sp. NPDC060204 | reverse complement strand
GTGTACCCGTGCGGCACGCCGCACGGGTACACCGATCGTCAGCCGAGCATGCCCTCGGTCAGCTCGTCCATGGTGACGAGCTGGTCGCCGGTCGGGGCGGCCACGTCGACGGGCTCGCCCCAGCCGGAGAAGGTGCCGCTGGCCACCAGCGGCTTGCCCTCGACGTCCATCGTCATGACCAGCGCACGCGCCAGGTTGTCCTCGTCCACGTTGTAGACGATCTCCATCTCGCCCATCTGCGCCAGCACGTCCTCGGGCATGTCCTCCACCTGAGGGCCGGTCATCTTGGCCGGGTCGACGAGCAGCGTGTAGACGTCCGTCTCCACACCGTCGACGGCCTCCGTGCCGGTCTTCTCGAACGACGTGATGGCCTCCTCCATGCCCTCGAGCTGTGCGGCCGGGTCCATGTCCTCAAGGCTGCTCCGCATGACGTCACCGATGCCCTTGAAGAGCATGCCCATCGGGTTGTCGGACTCGCCCGCCTCGGTCAGGCTCAGGTACTTGCCGGACGTCGTCTCGCCCATGTTCATGTAGAAGTCGCCGTCGAAGAGGACCATGTCGGCGGTCTCGCCCTCGATGTCCGTCGTCATCGCCATCGCCGGGTTCTTCGGGTCGGACAGGACGATGTCGGCCTCGAGGGGAGCACCGGCCAGTCCGGCCTCCTCCGCTCCCGCACCCGAGTAGCCCATCGACATGTGGACGGTGCCCGCCTCGGTCTGCGCCGCGGTGAGCTCCTCGACGAACGAGGCCTGGGTCAGCTCGACCTGGGCCTGCGCCGATTCGGTGGGAGCTGCCTCGTCAGCGGAGCCGTTCGAGCTCGCCGCGCAGCCGCCGAGACCGACGGCGAGCACGCCCGCCGTCGCCAGCACCACCGTCTTGGAGTAACGCACTGTTGACCTTCCTGCGCGCTTTCCGGGCGACGCACAGGTTGCGTCGGGGAACCGGCCAGCGAACGTTCGATCTCACCACGGTCGGCGGCCGGCACCTCGTCATCCGCGGGTGAATTAGCGGGTGAAACGAACAAACCCGGCATCCGAACGCGCCCTCGGGTGAGGGCACGTTCCGACGCCGGGTCGGTCGTTGAAGCGGAAGTTCTCAGTGCGAGTGGATGCCCCGCGAGTACTCGAAGACCCAGCCCACGAGGGCGATGATCGCCACGCAGAAGCCGATGTAGAGCACCCACCAGCCCACGGCCAGGCCGAGGAAGCAGATCGCGGCGGAGCCGGCGATCGCGAGCGGCCACCAGCTCCAGGGTGCGTACACGCCCTGGTCACCGGCGGCGTCCTCGATGTTGCCGTTCGGGTCGTCCTCGGGCCGGGCGTCGATGCGCCGGGCCGTCAGCGTCAGGTACGCACCGATCATCGCCACCAGGGCGCCGACCAGCGGCATGCCCAGGAAGCCGACCGGCTCCTGCCAGTCCGTCATGAAGCCGTAGACGACTCCGGCCAGGACGAAGAAGGGCGTGCCCCAGAGGAACAGCCGGCTCTCGATCTTCACTTGCTGGTCCCCTCGTCCGGCTGGTCAACGATGGTCGTGCTGCTCTGACCCGACTCGCCACCGCCGTGCGCGGCGCGCTGCTGGGCCTGCTTGTCCTGACCGCGCCGGTCGGCCTCGCCGTAGATGTTGTCGAGCACACCGCGGTTGTACTCCGGGTGCTCCATCGCGACGACCTCGGGGTGGTGCAGGTCGAACGCCGGCGACTCCGAGCGGATGCGCGGGAGCGAGGCGAAGTTGTGCCGCGGCGGCGGGCAGGACGTGGCCCACTCCAGGGAGCGGCCGTAGCCCCACGGGTCGTCGACCGTGACCTTGGGCGCCTTGCGCCAGGTGATGTAGACGTTCCAGAAGAACGGCAGGGTCGAGGCGGCGAGAATGAACGCGCCGATCGTGGACACCTGGTTCTCCCAGGTGAAGCCCTCCTGCGGCATGTAGTCCGCGTAGCGGCGCGGCATGCCCTCCACACCCAGCCAGTGCTGGATGAGGAACGTGGTGTGGAAGCCGACGAAGAGCATCCAGAAGTGCACCTTGCCCAGCCGCTCCGACAGCATGCGGCCGGTCATCTTGGGCCACCAGAAGTAGAAGCCGGCGAACATCGCGAACACGACGGTGCCGAAGACCACGTAGTGGAAGTGCGCGACCACGAAGTACGAGTCGGAGAGCTGGAAGTCCAGCGCCGGGCTCGACAGGATGATGCCGGTCAGGCCACCGAAAAGGAAGGTCACGAGGAAGCCGATGGACCAGAGCATCGGTGTCTCGAACGTGAGTTTTCCTCGCCAGAGCGTGCCGATCCAGTTGAAGAACTTCACGCCTGTCGGCACCGCGATGAGCATCGTCATGAACGCGAAGAACGGCAGCATGACGGCGCCGGTCACGTACATGTGGTGGGCCCACACCGTCACCGACAGCGCGGCGATGGCGATGGTTGCGTACACCAGGCCCGTGTAGCCGAAGATCGGCTTGCGGCTGAAGACCGGGAAGATCTCGGACACGATGCCGAAGAACGGCAGCGCGATGATGTACACCTCAGGGTGCCCGAAGAACCAGAAGAGGTGCTGCCAGAGAATGGCGCCACCGTTCTCCGGGTTGAAGATCTGCGCGTCGAGACGGCGGTCGGCGCCCAGCGCGAACAGGGCCGCGGCCAGGGGCGGGAACGCCATCAGCACCAGGAGGCTGGTGACCAGCGTGTTCCAGGTGAAGATCGGCATCCGGAACATGGTCATGCCCGGCGCGCGCATCGTGATGATCGTGGTGATGAAGTTGACCGCACCGAGGATCGTGCCGAAGCCGGCCAGCGCCAGGCCGAAGACCCAGAGGTCTCCACCCAACCCTGGACTGTAGGTCGTGGTCGACAGCGGCGCGTACGCGAACCAGCCGAACGAGGCGGCGCCCTGCGGCGTGAGGAACCCGGCGGTGGTGATGAGACCACCGAACAGGAACAGCCAGTAGGCGAACATGTTCAGACGCGGGAACGCGACGTCGGGCGCGCCGATCTGGAGCGGCATGATCACGTTCGCGAAGCCCGCGAACAGCGGGGTCGCGAACAGCAGCAGCATCACGGTGCCGTGCATCGTGAAGAGCTGGTTGTACTGCTCCTTGCTCTGCACGAGCTGGATGCCCGGCTCGAAGAGCTCGGCCCGGATCAGCAGGGCCATCAGGCCGCCGATGCAGAAGAAGATGAACGACGTGATCAGGTAGAGGTACCCGATCGTCTTGTGGTCAGTGGACGTGATCCACTTGATGACGGTCCGGCCGAGCGTCTGCCTCCCGGGCGCCAGGCCCGGGATCAGCTCGGTCGTGGTCGCTGCGGCCATCAGTGCCCAGCCTCCTCTTCCTCAGTTGCCGCCGGGTTGTCGACCGGGCCGGCGGTGCGGGCGAGGTCCATGCCGAGCGAGCCGGTCTGACCCTTCGCCTCGAGCTCCGCCATGTGGGCGTCGTACTCCTCGGCGGACACGACCTTCACGTTGAAGAGCATGCCGGAGTGGAACTCGCCGCAGAGCTCGGCGCACTTGCCGGCGTACGTGCCCTCACGGGTCGGCGTGACCTGGAACGTGTTGGTCCGGTTCGGGATCATGTCCTGCTTGTACAGGAACGCGGGGATCCAGAACGAATGGATGACGTCACGCGAGTCGAGCGTGAACTCGACCGTCTCGTTCACCGGCAGGTAGAGCGTCGGGAAGGACGTCGAGGTGCCGACGGCGCCGTCGAGCTCGTCCTCGGCCGTGACGCTGCCGGGGTCCGCCTCGTGCTCGCCGTAGTCGTACACGTCGGCGTCGAGGTAGTTGAAGTCCCAGCTCCACTGCTTGCCGATGACCTGGATGTGCTCGGTCGCGGTGCCGTCGACGGTCTTGATGGCCGTCACGTCGCGGTCGGTGTACCAGAACAGCACGAGCACCATGATGATCGGCACGGCCGTGTACATGAGCTCGAGCGGCAGGTGGTAGCGCGTCTGCACCGGGAGCTGGTGGTCGTCCTTGCGCTTCCGGTAGGCCGCGATGCACCACAGCATCAGGCCCCAGGTCACGATGCCCACGGCGAGAGCAGCGATCCACGAGCCCACCCACAGGTCGGTGATGCGCTCGGTCTGGTTAGTCACCTCCCCGTCGCTGTAGCCGGGCAGGTATCCGCGCTGGACGGATTCACTTGCGCAGCCGGAGGCCAGCACTGCGACTGCGGCGGCAAGAGCCGACGCACGCAGGATGGCCCGCCGGGTGCGGGTAGGTGGCTTCGAGTGCAAGGGAGGCCTTTCACGTCTCGTCCGGCGCGTCGCACCGGTTTCCTCCCGAGCTCCACGCAGAACCTTCGTCCTCGATGGGATGCAGCCTAGCGCGCTCCGGGGCCTGATGATGCCCGGAAGGCCCTCACGGGAACGTGACGCACTCCGCACCTCGGGCACACATCGACGCTGTTCAGGACACCCACCCAAGTCGTGTCAGAACGATCGCCGCGTCGGACCGGCGGGCGGGGGTGCGAGGATCAGGTGGACGACGGCGGCGGCACGCCGCAGGCCCGCCGTCAGAACCCGAGATCAGGCCCCCACCGGGCCCCTGGTGAGCCGCCGGACGAGCCAGGACCCAGCAGCAGGAGGACGTGTGAGCCACGCCACCCCAGGTATCCCCGAGCGGGTCCACCTCGACAACGGCGGACGCGCCCCGTGGCACCCGCTCGCCCGGCAGGCCTTCGAGCAGGCCCTCGCCGACGGCTGGGCCGACCCGCGCCGGCTGCACGCCGAGGGCCGCCGCGCGGCCCGGCTGCTCGACGGCGCCCGCGAGGCGATCGCCGCCGTGCTCGGCGCGCGCACCCAGGAGGTCCGGTTCACGCCGAGCCACACGGCCTCCCTCCACACCGCGGTCGCGTCGGCGGCCGCCGCCCGACGGCGCGCCGGTTCGGCGGTCGTCGTCAGCGCGGTCGAGCGCGCCGCCGTGCTGCACGCGGCGAGTCTGGCCTCCCGGGGAGCCGAACCCGTGGGCTTGCCGGCCGGCCCCGTGCCCGTCGACCGGCTCGGGCGGGTCGACGTCGACGCCATGGTCGCCGCGGTCCGGGCGCCCGGTGTCGCGCTGGCCGCGCTCCAGCACGCGAACGGTGAGGTGGGCACGATCCAGCCCGTCGAGGCGGTGCACGACGCCGCCCGCACGGCCGGCGTCCCGCTGCTGGTCGACGCCGGCGCGAGCGTCGGCCACGTGGCGGTGCCCGGCACCTGGGACCTCCTCGCCGCCGATCCGGCCGACTGGGGCGGACCCGCCGGCGTCGGCGTCCTCGCCGTCCGGCAGCGCGTGCGCACCGCGCCCGTCGGGCCCGAGGACGAGGACCCGTGGGCCCCGGGCGGCGTGAGCGTGCCGCTCGCGTTCGCCGCCGCGGTGGCGCTGCAGGCGGTCGAGTCCGACCGCGTGGCGCAGGAGGCCCGTCGTCGGGCACTGGTGGAGCGCGTGCGCGCCGAGGTGTCCCGCATCCCCGACGTCGAGGTGGTGGGCGACCCGGACGACCGGCTGCCCCACGTGGCCACGTTCTCGTTCCTCTACGTGGACGGCGAGGCGCTCGTGACGGAGCTGGACCGGCTCGGGTTCGCCGTCGGCTCGGGGTCGGCGTGCACCGCGAGCACGCTGGAGCCGTCGCACGTGCTGGCGGCGATGGGCGTGCTCACGCACGGCAACGTGCGGATCGCCCTGGACCGGTCCACCACGGCCGACGAGGTCGACCGCTTCTGCGCGGTGCTCCCGGGCGCGGTGTCGAAGGTCCGGGAGATGCTGGGCGTCGGCGGCCTCTGACGAACGTCGCCGGTCTCAGACGTACAGGTCACTAGAGTGACCTGTGTGTCTGACACGTTGGTGGACGCCCGCGGGCTGCGCTGCCCGCTGCCCGTGATCCGGCTCGCCGCGGCCGCGAAGGGCCTGCCCGCGGGCACGGAGCTGACCGTCCTGTCGACCGACCCCGCCGCCAAGCACGACGTCCCCGCGTGGTGCCGGATGCGCGGCCACGAGCACGTGGGAACCCAGGAGCACCGGGCCCAGGACCCGGCGGCCCAGGACCCGGCGGCCCAGGACCCGGCGGCCCAGGACCTGGCTGACCAGGACGACGACTGGGACGGCTGGGCCGTCACGGTCCGCCTCGGCTGATTTGTGAACTCCCCTTTGAGGCCCAGGTTCCTTAGCTTTGGACGGCGCCAAAGCGAAGAAACCCGGGCCTCAAAGGG
>NZ_JBHWZO010000323.1:0-6233 GCF_042728455.1 Promicromonospora sp. NPDC060204 | reverse complement strand
GGCCTGTCCCACCCGGCCGTCGCGCCACAACACTCTGCTCGGAGCGCTGCCGACTCGGCCTTCCCCTGGCGCACTCCGACCACCGGGGTGAAAGTGAGGACATAGGAGATCGTCGTCAAGGACTGAGCCAGAGCGTCCACACCCATTACGGACGCATTCTCGAACGGAGCTGCCATGGGAATCATCGGCTGGATCCTGATCGGACTCATCATGGGAGCAATTGCCCGGGCGATCCTTCCCGGCAAGGCCGCCGGAGGATGGTTCATCACGCTCGTCGTCGGAGTGCTCGGCGCGCTGCTGGGCGGCTGGATCGGTGGTGCGCTCTTCGACGTCCAGGTCAACGAGTCCTTCTTCTCACTGACCACGTGGTTCTGGGCCCTCATCGGCTCGCTCCTCGTGCTCGTCATCTGGGGAGCCGTCGCCCGACGGCGGGCCTGAGCTGCCCGACGAGCGCGGGGCCGGCCACAAGGCAGGCAGCGGCGCCCGCGTTCAGCCGAGGCGCCGCAATGCTTGCCCTACGGCGACCTCGACACGAGCTGTCATGCCCGACACGTCGACCGGGCGGCGGCCGGCAACCTGGCGGGAGATGGACTGCGGTCCGTTGTCGTCGTGGTGAAGGAGGCTGTACAGGTCCCACCAGGGATGAAGAGGGACACCCTCGATCGATTCGTAGAGCGAGCGGAGCTCCTCCGCCCAGTCGGGCGAATAGAGCGACGACAGGTACCGCCGACACTGCCCCACATCGATTGCGCGTGACCCTCGGTGAATGCTGTTCCAGTCGGTGATTCCGGTGATCTTCCCGCGCGACCACAGCAGATTGACGGGCAGGTAGTCGCAATGCAGGAAGACAGCATCATCCTCAGGTGGTGGTGATTCCATGGCATCGAAGGCGGCTTTCCAGACCGCGGGTCGCTGCGCGCCGACCGGTACCTGGAACTGGCCACGAGGTGTGATCCAGGAGTCTGCCCAGGCGTGGAAGGTCGGGGCAGGGAGGTCGACGGAATGAAGCCGGGCAGCGAACTCGGCGATCCTCTCGATCCACGGTCGGCGCTCGGCCGGGTTGAGGTCAACGTGGCCAGGTAGGCGGGTCATCAGCAGCGACGGCGCCCCGCGGTTGGCAGCGCCGGCGACGTCGGTGGCCAGGATCGTCGGGACCGGAAGCCCGCTGCCTGCCACCACCTTGAGGTTAGCGATCTCCTCCTCCATTGCGGTCCGAAGCGCGATGCTTCCCGCCGGGTACTGCCGCAGCACCACGAACGTTCGCGTGCCGTGTCGTTCAACTGTCAGTCGATGGACAGCGGAGTTGACGCCGCCGGTCAACCGCCTGTGGCCGACGACGCGACTGCCTCGACCCATGGAAGCGGCCACCCAGTCCAGAGTTTCGGCGGAGGGGCGACGTCGGAAGAACTTGTTCTCCCGCCAATCGCCGTCGACCTGCGGGTCCTGGCCGGCAACGCCATCACTGGTCATGCCCGCAAACCTACTGAGGCTTCCGTTCGGCAAGGCAGGATGGGGTGCGTGAGTATCGTGCTTCGCCCCTGGGTCAGTCAGGATGCTTCGGCCCTTATGGCCGTAGCGCAGAGTGCACCAGATCTGGCGCCGCAGTTCGGCGGCGCCGATCTTTCGATCCTGGCCGCCGCGGAGGCGTTTGTCGAACAGTCGCTGCGGTTCGGCGAGCACGTGAAGAACTGGGCTGTCGTGGAGGACGGCGTCGCGGTCGGCAATGTCGGTGCGTCTGGGATCGAGTTTCGGCACGAGACCGCGTGGATGTACTACTGGCTGTCGCCCGATGCCCGCGGAAAGGGATACGCGACGGCTGCGCTCGTCGCCGTCTGCGATTGGGCCTTCGAGAGCGGGCTGTACCGGCTCGAGCTCGGGCACCGGGTGAACAACCCTGCTTCATGTCGGGTGGCGACCGCCGCGGGGTTCCGGGCTGAGGGTATCGAGCGGGAGAAGCTCAGATACGGCACCGACCGCTACGACGTCGAGACGCACGCGCGGCTGGCCACCGATCCGGCTCCCACGGTTGGCCTTCCGGTGATGCTCGTTTCAGGTTGAGAAGCGACGGCGCTCCTGCACCGCCGGGACGAAGCCGTGGGGCGTTACACAGAGCGTGTTGCTAAAGAATTGTGCTCAGCACCAAACGGCGTTGACGGCCGCCACCGCGGTCGTCGTCCTCGACTCGGTACATCCCAATCTTCTCGGCCACCCGCTCGGACGCACGATTGTCCGGATGAACGATCGCGATCAGCTCCCGCACCCCGATGTGCTCGCGTGCGAAGTCGCGGCATGCAGCAGCTGCCTCCGTCGCGAAACCGTGGCCCTGCCACCTGACAGCAACGTGATATCCCACCTCGAGCTTGCTGACCCCGTTGACTTCCTGCCAGGTCAGCCCGCAGTCTCCGACGAAGTCGCCCGCGAGCGTCTCGATGATCCAAAGCCCGTAACCATGTTCGGCGTAGTTTCGCTGGTTCCACGTGATCCACGCAGCCGCCTGGTCGCGTGTCTTCGGCGCCGGGTAGTACCGCATGACCTCGGGGTCGCCCAACAAGCCGGCCATCGCGTCAAGGTCCGTACCAGTCATCTGGCGGAAGTGAAGCCTCGCCGTATCCCTCGGAATCACTTCGACAAGGTAGCGGACCAAACGACCTCTTAGAGGCTTGGACCGGACCCGCGCGAAGGAGTTCTCAACGTGGTCGCCCCTGGGGTCAGGTGTGCGTGGCACACCTTCCACAGGCTGCCGTAAAGCGCTTGCCGCTCGCCTCTGCCGTCGGCACGCTGGCACGATGCCCACCGATAATCTGCCTGCCGAAAAACTGGACATCGGCTGGCGCCGACCCGTCACCGACGCCGAGCTCGTCGAACTCACCAGGTCGCATGGTGGGAATGCCGAGCCCGGGTGGTGGGACCAGATCCGCAACCACTCGCTGGGCTGGGTCACAGCCCGAAGCGAGAGCGGCCACCTCCTCGGGTTCGTGAACGTGGCCTGGGACGGCGGAGACCACGCTTTTCTGATCGACACGAAGACGCGCCCCAGCCATCAACGGGGAGGCCTGGGCACCGCCGTTGTGCGGCGTGCCGTCGAGGAAACCCGGGCGGCAGGCTGCGAGTGGCTGTTCGTCGACTTCGAACCACACCTTGAGCAGTTCTATCTCGATTCCTGCGGTTTTCGCCCAACGGCGGCCGGACTAATCCGCCTCACCGACGATTGACGTTCAAGAGGCCGCTTCGAGTGCGGCCACCTCGAGTCCGAACGCGGGCGCGAGAACCGCTCTCGACTGGCCGTCCCAGCCCCGCACCCAGCCAGCGCGGGTTTCTCGATGCATCGCGCGCATCGAACGTCCGGACGTGCCTTCTGGGGGGGGACCTACTCCACGGACGCCGCCGCGCCGACGGTTGTTGTGTTGTGCGCCCGGAAATGGGCTGCAAACCCAACTCGCCTGGGCCGTACGATGCACCGGCTTGATGTCAACCAAGGATCAAATGTGATCTCGCCCCTGCGTATGCGCCGCCGCTCGTGTCGCTGCGAGCCATCCTGGCCAGCTCTCTTCGTCGACTCGGACGGGCGCCTGCTACAGGCGGAGCCAGCAGAGCACAACAACCTCTTCACAGCGGTGTTCGGGCCGGCGAGATGCGTCGAATGCAGGGCGGTATACCCCGGGCCGTTCCGTCTTGACTCAGCACCGCAGCTGCCGCCGAAGAACTCGGTGTGCAAGTGCGACCCGCGGTGGCCGGAACTCATGGTCATGGTCGGTCCCCAGTGGTACCTCGGTCATCCCGGGAGCGACGGCCAGTACGTTGTGGACGGCATCGCGGAGGGGGCATTCTGCCGAGTCTGCGCGGCATCCTCCTCGGCGAGATGACTCTGGACCTCACGGCGACAAAGCGGTGGCTGAAAGTCAGCAAGGAGCACCTGCTAACCGTCGAACATTGACCATCGTCGCGAGCGACGCCAAGGAGACCCAGTGCGCGCACCACCCGCAGGTCGGCGCGAACTTCTCCGCTGTTGTGCCGCCGTGTGGCCGTGGGGGTTCCATCTGGTTCACGGCAAACGATGGGACATGACATGGCTGCCATCTGGCGTGCTTACCTGCGGGTCGTGTCAGCGGGAGCATCGCTTCCCGAGCTCGAAGCTGCCCTCGGTGCGCCGTCGCACCGTGGCCGTTCCAAGGGGGACGCTCGTCCTTATGGACTCTCGCCGCACGAGTGGTCCGCATGGCACCAACCGCTGTGGTGGCGCGCGTCGCGCCACGGCGGGACGGATGGCATCGATCGTGCAGGTCAAAGCCTGCCCGCCGACCTGGCCGACCGGATCCGAAGCCGGGTCGACTCTTGTGTTCAATCGGGGACCTTCAGCACGAGCGGCCCGCTTCGGACGGATGGTTCTGTTCCGGCGAGCAACAAGAATGCCGCTGACCTGGTGTGATACCAGTTCAGCGGCCCTCTGTCGGTGGAGCTAGACCCCCGACCTTCGACGCCATGCCTCACTATTTCTGGCCGGTTTCTCCGTGCATAGAGTGCGCAGAGCGCCGGGCGGTGCATCCCGGGGGAACCTGCACTCAGGACATACCGCACATCCACCATCCGCCTTCGAGTGGCGTCGGGTCCGCGCAGGTCATGCCGCGCATGTCGTAGCCCGCGGGGCTCGCGGTAGGTGAGTAGAAGTAGCCGCCCGCATCGTCAACAAGCGCAGCCCACTCCGGGACGAAGATCGCAAGGTCGCCCGCCTGCTCCGAACCCGAGACGTCCACGTTCCCCATTACGGACACGAAACGAAGGGAGGCGGGCAACTCGACATGAATCCCCCGTTGACCGTTGTCAGCGAACCGTTCCACGACACGATCGAGCGCCGGGCGCAGCGTGTGGAAATCCCGCACCGCGTCGCGGTGGGTCAGCCCACTCGTTCCCGGAAACAGGGCTGATGACACCCACGGCGTGAAGCCGATGACCACAGCGAGGCAGGACAACACCACGGTCAGACGAAACGTAGCGAGAGCACGACGGTGCCGGACTGCGAGCACAGACGCGGCGGTCATCAGGACGAAACCCGCTAGGTATGCCGCACTCCGCACGAGCACTGCCCCCACGTTCTCCGGAAGGAGACCGTTGCTGCCGCCGTTGTCCAAGAACCACCACATCTGAATCGGCAGGACGCCCCAGGAGTACGCCAGCCATGCCCACGATTCTGCGGTCGCGACGACGAACAGCCCGACGGCGCCCGCCGCAAAGACCGGGGCCACTCGACCGGGCTGTGAGATCGGCCCCGACGCACGTGGGTGCAAAGCGTCCTTGCCCGAGGCCGTCATGGTCGGAGCGTAGCGCCGCCTCCGCTCCCCCGAGGACGCGAACAGGCGTAGCGCTGGTAGCGAAGCGCTCCGCTACCAGTGGCGGAGGCGCTACAACACCCGACACCCCCGGGATCCGCTAGATTTCAACGATTCTCACCGAGGGCAACGGAGCAGCGGCCTTCAAGCCAGGGCCGGCCCTGACATGGCCCGAAACCCGGCTTCTGGCGACCGGCGGACAGCCTCTACCCGCGCTACCCCTATCTCATCAGGCAAGCGTCGCCGTGAGGAAGTCCTGCACTGCCGGCGCGAAGCCGTAGGGCACGTATTCGGTGAACTTGTCTGGTGTCGCCCACACGATGTCTGCGAGTTCTTCGGCGTCGGCGACGTACGCCTCGCCGCTGACGACGTCGCACCCGACGTAGCCCATCAGGCGTCCGGTGTTCGGGTGCACGCGCTCACCCAGCACCCTGACGGCCTGGACGGTGAGCCCGGCCTCTTCGGCGGTCTCACGGACTGCTGCCTGCTCGAAGGTCTCCCCCGGCTCGACTGCACCGGCGGGGAACTGCCACGAGAGCGAGCCCTCGGAAACGCGCCGCTGGACCAGCAGCAGCTTCCCGTCCTGGACGATGATCGCCGCTGCGATGGCGGGCTTCTCTTCGGTCACTGCCTCAGACATGCGTGCCTCCCAGCGCCCCGACACGGGGATCTCCGACGACTCGGGGGGCGCCAGGGGTCCGCCGTCCGGGCAAGACGCCTCCTTGCCAACGAAGAAACCCCGCCTGACCGGAGCATCTGCCCTGGTCAAGCGGGGTTTCCGTCTGTGGAGCTAGGGGGATTCGAACCCCCGACCTTCTCATTGCGAACGAGACGCGCTACCAACTGCGCCATAGCCCCTCGGACTGCAGAAGACTAGCACTTCACAGCCGGGGCTCCGCAACTTGGTGG
>NZ_JBHWZO010000322.1:0-6247 GCF_042728455.1 Promicromonospora sp. NPDC060204 | reverse complement strand
GGCCGTCCGGTACTGCTGGGTGCGATCAGCGAGCGTAGAACTCGACGACCATCTGCACGTCGCAGGTCACGGGGACCTCGGCGCGCTTCGGTGCACGGGTCAGCGTGGCGGTCAGCTTCTCGAGCTGCACGTCCAGGTAGCCCGGGAGCGTCGGCAGCACGTCGCGGTGCGCGCCCGCGGCGGCGACCTGGAACGGCACCGTGGTCTGGCTCTTCGGCTTGACCTGGATGGTCTGGCCGGGCTTCACGCGGAACGACGGGCGGTCCACGATCTTGCCGTCCACCAGGATGTGACGGTGGGTCACGTGCTGGCGGGCCTGCAGGATGGTGCGGCCGAAGCCGGCACGCAGCACCACGGAGTCCAGACGGGTCTCCAGGTCCTCGACCATGACCTCACCGGTCAGGCCGGCCTGCTTGCGGGCGTTCTCGTAGACCTTGAGAAGCTGCTTCTCGCGAAGCATGTACTGCGCACGCAGACGCTGCTTCTCGCGCAGACGCACCGCGTAGTCCGACTCGGTCCGACGGCGGGCACGACCGTGCTCACCGGGCGGGTACGGACGCTTCTCGAAGTGCTTGACGGCCTTGGGCGTGAGCGCGAGGCCCAGCTTGCGGCTCAGGCGCACCTGACGGCGCGCACGGGTCACAGAAGTCACTGTGATGTCCTGTCCTGTAGATATTGAAGGTCACACCCGGACACGACTCCCCCACGAAAGGGGACCGCACCGGGTGCGGGACCAGCCGATGGAGCGGGTGCGTGAGCACCGTGCTCGCGGGGCCGAGGTCCCAGGGCGTTGCCATGGGCAACCTGAAGATCTTACCGCACGTCGGCGTTCCGGCTCGCCGTGGGGCTGGTCACGCGCCCAGTCACGCGCGCGGCGCCGGCCCCGGTCGCGCAACCGGTCACCCGTCGCTCCCGAGGATCCCCCGGATGCGCTCCAGGCGCTCCGCGACCTGCCGCTCGTACCCGCGGTCGCTCGGGTCGTAGTAGCGCGAGCCCGCGAGCACGTCCGGCAGGTACTGCTGCGGCGCGACGCCGTGCGGCCAGTCGTGCGCGTACCGGTACCCGTCGCCGTGCCCCATCTGCTTGGCCCCCGCGTAGTGCGCGTCGCGCAGGTGCGGCGGCACGGTGCCGACCTTGCCCGCGCGGACGTCGGCCAGCGCGGCGTCGACGCCGAGGTAGGCGGCGTTCGACTTGGGGGCGGTGGCCAGGTGCACCACGGCCTCGGCCAGCACGATGCGCCCCTCGGGCATGCCGATGAGCTGCACGGCCTGGGCGGCGGCGACGGCGGTCTGCAGGGCGGAGGGGTCGGCCATGCCGACGTCCTCGGCCGCGGAGATGACCAGGCGCCGCGCGATGAACCGCGGGTCCTCCCCCGCGGCCACCATGCGGGCCAGGTAGTGCAGGGCGGCGTCGACGTCCGAGCCGCGGATGGACTTGATGAACGCCGAGATGACGTCGTAGTGCTGGTCGCCGTCGCGGTCGTAGCGGACGGCGGCGACGTCGACGGCGCGCTCGACGTCGGCCAGGCCGATCAGCGGGGTGGTGCCGTCGGTGCCGGTCGCCGGGTCCTCGTCCGAGAGCACCGCGCCGGCGGCGGCCTCCAGGATGGTGAGCGCCTTGCGGGCGTCGCCGCCGGCGAGACGCAGCAGGTGGTCGGTCGCGTCCTCGTCGAGCTCGACCGCACCGCCGAGGCCCCGCTCGTCGGTGACGGCGCGCAGCACGAGCGCGCGCACGTCCTCGGTCTCCAGCGGCTTGAGCGTAAGCAGCAGGGAGCGGGACAGCAGCGGCGAGTTGACCGAGAAGCTGGGGTTCTCGGTGGTCGCGGCCACCAGGGTGACCCACCGGTTCTCGACGCTGGGCAGCAGGGCGTCCTGCTGCGACTTGGAGAACCGGTGCACCTCGTCGACGAACAGCACGGTCTCGTCGCCGCCGGTGGCGAGCCGGCGCCGGGCGTCCTCGACCACCTGGCGCACGTCCTTGACGCCCGCGGTGACGGCGCTCAGCTCCACGAAGCGGCGCCCCGACACGGTGGCCACGAGGTAGGCGAGCGTCGTCTTGCCCGTGCCGGGCGGCCCCCAGAGGATGACCGACGACGGCGCGGTACGGCCGCCCCCACCTGGTTCGATGAGCCGCCGCAGCGGCGACCCGGGGACCAGCAGGTGCTCCTGTCCCGCTATCTCGTCGATCGAGGCCGGGCGCATCCGCACGGCGAGGGGCGACGACGCCCGCGCGGTCGGGGTACCCGCGCTGTCGGTCGTCACCGTACTGAAGAGGTCGTCGAACACCGCCCCAGCCTACGGATGCTCACTGACACCCACGTGCTCACCGACACCCACGTGCACGGCCGGCGCCTGGACGGGCCACGGCTCGTTGGGCTCGCGCGGGTCCTCGGGCAGGAGGGTGCCGACCCAGGCGTCCCGGCGCACGCCGCGCTGCAGCCCGTGCCGGCGCAGGGTGGCCTCGTGCCGGAAGCCGAGGCGCCACGCGACGCGGCGAGACGCCCAGTTGCCCACGTAGGCGACCCAGCTCACCACGGACAGGCCCAGCCCCTCGGGATCCAGGGCCCAGTCGACCACCAGCCGGGACGCCTCGGTGCACAGCCCCCTGCCCCGCGCGTCCGGTGTCATCCAGAAGCCGAGCTCCCCCGCGCGCTCCTCCGCCGGGGTGCCCTCGCACGTGAGGCCGACCATGCCGATCAGCGGCCCGTCGGCGTCGCCCGCAGCGCGGACCGCCCACGTGTACACGGAGCCCTTGGCCCAGCCCTCTGAGACGTGGTACCGCACGAAGCTCTCGGCGTGTCTGCGCTCGTAGGGCACCGGCACCACCGTCCACTCGGCGACGGCGGGGTCCTGGCAGGCCGTGGTGATCACGTCCACGTCCGAGTAGGTCGGGACGGACAGGCGGACGTGCTCCGTGGCCAGGACGAACGGTTCCATCCCTCGATGGTGCCACAGAAACAGCCCCCCACCTGCAGGTTTACCGTTTCGGGTCGCCGCTTGCGGGAGTCGGGCGCGTGACGTCGGTCACGCCTTCGCGGGGTCTCCGGGCCCGTCGGCGGCGGCCTCGTCACCGGGCGGGCCGGTGTCGTCATCCACACCGTCGCCGTCCGCCCGCTCGTAGGCGGCGCCGTCGTCGACCGGCTTGCGCAGAGCGCTGTACACGGCCCAGGCCACCGCGATGAGCGGGACGGCGACGATCGCGCCGAGGATGCCGCCCACCACCGTGCCGCACGTGACGCCCAGGGCGACCACGACGGGGTGCAGCGAGACCTGCTTGCCCATGATCAGCGGCTGCAGCACGTGGCCCTCGAGCTGGCCGATGCCCGCGATGCCGAGCGTGACGATCAGGGCCGTGAGCAGGCCGTCGGCCGCGAGCGCCACGACCGCCGCGATGATCATGGCCAGCGGCGCGCCGATGAGCGGGATGAACGTGCCGATGAAGACCAGCACGGCGAGCGGGGCGGAGAGGGGCACGCCGAGGATCGTGAGGAAGATCCCGGCGAGGATGCCGTTGGTGATGGCGACGAGGACGGTGCCGCGGGTGTAGCCGGAGAAGGTGTACCAGCCGACGTCGGCGGCCTCGCTCCAGCGGCCGCGGGTGCGGGCGGGGACCTGCTGCATGAACCAGCGCCACATCGCGCCGCCGGAGGCGAGGAAGAAGACGGTGCAGAAGATCGCGAGCGCCAGCACGGCGATGCCCTCGACGATGGAGCCGGCGCTCTCGGCCGCCCGGCCGACGAGGGTCTGGGCGTTCTCCTGGAGCCAGTTGGCGGCGTCGTCGATCCACTGGTCGCGCGTGTCGACCTGGACGTCGACGGGGAGCGGGTTGTTCTCGATCAGGCGCACGATCTGGTCGATGCCGGTGTTGAACTCCCCCGCGAGCCGTTCCCACTGGCCGGCGACGGAGACGACGACGTACGTCACGAGGCCGCCGACCACGAGGATGCCGGACAGGATGGCGGCCGCGGTCGCCAGGGCCCGGGGCATCACCCGGTCATACAGGTCGGTCAGCGGGTTGAGCACCGCGGTGAAGACCAGGGCCAGGAAGACCGCGACGAACACGAGCAGCACCTGGGTGACGGCCCAGAACACCAGGGCGACCCCGGCGACCACCAGGATCAGGCGCCACGACCAGCCGGCGGAGGTGCGCAGCCACGGCGGCGGCGCGGAGTCGCGCTGCTCCGGGCCGGCCGCCTGCGGTGCGGCTGGTCGTGGTGCACCGTGCGGTGCGGGGTGTGGTGTGGCGTGTGGTGCGGGGTCAGGCACCGAGTCAGTCTGCCTCATGGGGGGCCGCTGTGCTCTGTACCGGCACCTTGCCCTGTGCCGGCACCTTGCCCTGTGCCGGCACCTTGCTCTGTACCGGCACCTTGCCCTGCAGCGGCGCCGTCCCGCGCAGTGTGCTGAACACCGCCCAGGCCACCGCGGTGAGCGGGACGGCCACGACGGCGCCGAGCAGGCCGCCCAGGACCGAGCCGGCGGCAACGACGAGCGCCATCACCACGGGGTGCAGCGAGACCTGCTTGCCGGTGATCAGCGGCTGGAGCACGTTGGCGTCGAGCTGCGCGACCACGACCATGCCGATCAGCACGACCAGCGCAAGCACCGGGCCCTTGGCGGCCAGCGCGACGAGCACGCTGATCACGATGGCGGCGACGGGGCCGATCATGGGGATGAACGCGCCGAGGAACACCACGACGGACAGCGGGAGGGCCAGGGGCACGCCGACGACGGACAGGAAGATCCCGGCGAGGATGCCGTCGGACAGCGCGACGAAGAACATGCCCCGGGTGAAGCCGGCGAACGAGTTCCAGCCCGCAGCGGCGGCCGCCTCCCAGCGGTCGTGCCGGTCGGCGGGGACGAAGTCCAGCGCCCAGCGCCACATGCGGGCGCCCTGGGTCAGGAAGAACACGGTGCAGAAGATCGCGAGCACGACGGCGGTCGCGCCCTCGGCGATCGACCCGGCGCTCTGGGCGGCCGTGCCCGCGTAGTCGCCGGCGTGGGACTGGAGCCAGGCGCCGCCGTCCTCCAGCCACTTGTCCGGGCCGCCGATGCCGGCGAGCATCGGGATGCCGGTGAGCAGCCCGGCCAGGTCGGTCAGGCCGGTGGCGAACTCGGTGGCGAGGTCCTCCCACCGGCTGACCACGGACGAGACCACGTAGGTCACGAGCGCGCCGACGGCGAGCACCGCCGTCAGCAGCGACGCGGCCATGGCCAGGCCGCGCGGCATGACCCGGTCGTAGAAGTCGCCCAATGGCAGCAGCACGGTGGTGAAGACCAGGGCCAGGAACAGGGCGACGAACACGACCTGGATCAGGCCCACCACGTAGAACACGATGGCCACGGCCGCGACGATGCCGACCAGCTTCCAGGCCACCTCGCCGGCGGACCGGATCCACGGTGCGCCGAACGTCGTGGGCGGCCGACCCGGCCCGGGAACCTGCTGTGCGACCGGCCCTGCGGCCTGCCCTGCGACCTGCTCAGTGGCCACGGCCTCCGGGGTGGTCGGCGGCTCCGCCGCTGTCGTCGGCGCTACCGTCGGCGCGTCAGCCGTCATCGCCATGCTCCCAATTTTGTTATGGGCGAATTGTCCAGGGCGGACCCTAGCGGCGCGGCGCTTCTCTCGACAACTCCCCCTCACTCCGTGAGCGGATGCCCGGTCAGCGCGCGAGCGGCTGCCCGGTCAGTGCGGCGACGGCGCGTTCGATCGGAAGTGGGCCGGCGCGTGCGCCGGCACGCGGGGCGGCCTGTGCCGTCGCCTGCGCGGTGGCGCGCTCGACGACGGCGGCGCGCCGGTCGTCCTGCCCGGTGGCGCCGGGCGGCAGCAGGGCGGCGACGGCGCGCACCACCTCCGGGTCGGATGCCGCGTCGACAAGGGTGTCGGTCCGGCCGAGAGCGAGGTCGGCCGCGGCGGCCGTCCCGGCGTCGGGCGAGGTGGCCAGCAGCTCCAGCGACAGCGCCGCGGCGCCGAGCACCCCCGCGCCGAGCACGGACTGCAGCACGTCGCGGTCGCCGAGCAGGCCGGCGACCACGGCGTCGTCGGGTGCCGTACGCACGAGGGCGACCGGGAGCGAAGCGACGCTCTCCCCCCGGCGCGCGGCGAACCGCGCCGTCAGCTCGTACCTGCCGGGCGCGGGGAACAGCGGTGCGCTTCCCGACGACAGCAGCGGCACCGCGGCGACCAGGCGCCCACCCGCGGGCAGGTCGACGGACCGCGGCGCCGAGTCGGCGGGGGGGGGGCCCGGGGCGGC
>NZ_JBHWZO010000321.1:0-6387 GCF_042728455.1 Promicromonospora sp. NPDC060204 | reverse complement strand
GCGCTACGCCGCGCGGCGGTACGTCAGGTGCCGGAACCGCAGCCCGGAGGACGACGTCGTCCAGTCCGTCGCTGAGGCGACCGCCCACTCCGGGCCGATCTCCGGGGCGTACACGTCGCCCTCGACCTCCGTGTTGATCTCGCTGACCTCCAGGACGTCGGCGACGGGCATCGCCTCGTGGTAGACCTGCGACCCGCCCATCACCCAGATCTCGTCCCCGCCCGGTGCGTCGGCGGCGACCGTGAGGGCCTCGCCGAGCGTCCCGGCCGCGACGACGCCGTCGGCGGCGTCCGGCACCCCGCGAGAGCCGCGCGACGAGACCACGATGTTGGTCCGGCCCGGCAGCGGGCGCTTGGGCAGCGACTCCCAGGTGAGCCGGCCCATCACCACGGGGTGCCCCGCCGTGGTCCGCTTGAAGTGCGCGAAGTCCTCCGGCACGTGCCACGGGATGTCGCCGCCCGCGCCGATGACGGGCCGGCCTGCGGCGTCGCGCGCCTGTCCCCAGATGAGCCCGATCATCAGACGGCGATCGGGGCCTTGATGGTGGGGTGCGACACGTAGCCGAGCACCTCGACGTCCTCGAACTCGTAGTCGAAGATCGAGTCGCGCGGGGCCAGCCGCAGCGACGGGTACGGGTACGGGTCGCGCGCGAGCTGCGTCTCGACCTGCTCCACGTGGTTGTCGTAGATGTGCACGTCGCCGCCGGTCCACACGAACTCGCCGACCTCGAGCCCGGTCTGCGCCGCGACCATGTGCGTGAGCAGCGCGTACGAGGCGATGTTGAACGGGACCCCCAGGAACAGGTCCGCCGAGCGCTGGTAGAGCTGGCAGCTCAGCTTGCCGTCGGCCACGTAGAACTGGAACAAGGCGTGGCACGGCGGCAGGGCCATGTCGTCCACCTCGGCCGGGTTCCACGCCGTGACGATGTGCCGCCGCGAGTCCGGGTTGGTGCGGATCTGCTCGACGACCTTGGCGATCTGGTCCACGTGCCGGCCGTCGGGCGTGGGCCAGGACCGCCACTGGACGCCGTACACCGGGCCCAGCTCGCCGGACTCGTCGGCCCAGTCGTCCCAGATCTTCACGCCGCGCTCCTGCAGCCAGCGCACGTTGGAGTCGCCGCGCAGGAACCACAGCAGCTCGTACACGACCGACTTGAGGTGCACGCGCTTGGTGGTGATCAGCGGGAACCCCTGCGCCAGGTCGTACCGGATCTGCCGCCCGAACACGCTGCGGGTGCCCGTGCCGGTCCGGTCGCCCTTGCGGGTCCCGGTGGCGAGCACGTCGCGGAGCAGGTCCTCGTACGGGGTGTCGATCTCGGTCATGGGGGCAAGCCTACGTCCGCTCCCCGGGCGGGCCCCGGAGACGTGCCGCCGTCAGCCCTGCTTGGCCCGGAGCTCCTTGAGGTGGGCCCCGCGCCGGCGGTACAGCACGGTCATCGTCACGATCACGAGCGCCACCACGCCGCCGGCCACCGCGCCCCACGCCGACCCGCCGCGGAACGCGGGACCGTTCACGTCGAGGATCCGCTCGCCGGCGTGCGCCGCCGCCGACGTGCCCAGGACGATGCCGAGGGTCATCAGGTTCGGCACCGCGAACACCACCGCCAGCGCGAGCAGCGCGCTGCGCACCTGCCAGGAACGCTGGGTGAGCACCGCCTGCGCGAGGAACAGCACCGGAACCAGTGTGAACACGGCGCCGACCAGCAGCCCCCACCAGGCGCCCGCGGCAAACGACCCGTCCACGGCGTTGCCGATCACCTGAGCCCACCAGCGCGGCAGGAAGGCGTCGAGGAACAGGTAGATCAGCCACACGGCCAGGATGACGCCCGCCACGCCCAGCAGCCGCTTGCCGATGTCCCGCCAGTCCGGTGTCCACCGGCCCTTCCCGCCGTCCGGCGTCGTGCTCCCGCTGTCCGACGCCGGGCCGGGCGCCGCCGGCGTGCCGCTCACGTTCTCCCCCATCGCAGAATCGTCGCAGCGCAGGGGCCTGTCTGCGCGGCGAACGGGCCGGTCCGCGCGGCCGGTGGGCCGGATCGCGCGCGCCAACGGGAACGTCGCGGGCGCCGTCCGCGTTGACCACGAGGCCGACCGACCGGGACCCGCAGCGCCCAGCTCCGTGACCGTGTCGGTGACCAGTGGAAGGATTACCCCCATGACGGAGCAGACCACGACCCCGGACGCCGCGCGCAGCGAGGACGGCGTGACCCCCTCGCCCACCGACCCGCTGTGGGTGGAGCGCAACGGCACGCGGACGTACACGGGCTTCTCGGCCCGCGGTGCCCGCGTCGAGATCGGGCCGGCCAGCGCCGGCGCGGTGTTCACGCCGGGCGAGCTGCTGAAGATCGCGCTCGCGGCGTGCGCCGGGATGAGCAGCGACCGTGCGTTCTCGCGCCGTCTGGGTGACGACTACAAGACCACCATCCGGGTCGAGGACCCGAAGAACATGGCGGAGGACCGGTACCCGGTGCTCACCGAGAAGTTCGAGATCGACCTGTCCGCCCTCGACGACGAGGACCGGGCAAAGCTCCTGACGATCGCCCAGCGATCGATCGACAAGGCATGCACGGTGGGCCGCACGCTCAAGGCGGGCGCCCAGATCCCGGACGCGCAGTTCAACCAGCCGGAGGGCTGACATGACCGACGACAAGAAGCTGACCGCGGCCGAGTCCAACGGCCGGGCCACGCCGGGCGACGCCCTGGTCAAGCCGGACGACTCGCTGCAGGTCACCAAGGCGGACTGGCTCAACTACAAGCCTGACGGGCCGCTGGACCACCTGGTCGACCGGGCGGTGACCATCCCGTCGGCGACCATCCACAAGCATGTGGACAAGGTGCGCGCCAGGAACCCTCACGCCTCGCCGGCGGAGATCATCCGGCTGCTGGAGAAGGAGTACCTGCGGGTCATCCAGACCACGGGCAGCGCGGTGGGCGCGGCAGCCGCCATCCCGGCGGTCGGCACGGCGGCGAGCGTCGCGCTGTCGACGAGCGACGTGGCGACGTTCTTCGCGTCGTCCGCGGCGTTCTCGCTCGCGGTGGCCGACGTGCACGGGATCGACGTGCAGGACGTCCCGCGCCGCCGGGCCCTGCTGCTCGCCACGGTGCTCGGCGACAAGGGCGCCAAGGACGTCGAGGACGCCATCGGCGGGTCGGGCGTCGCCTGGGGCAAGGTGCTGCTCACGAGCATGCCGCGCGGCACGCTGCAGCGCGTGAACAAGGCGCTGACGCACCAGTTCATCAAGAAGCAGATCGCCAAGCAGGGCAGCCTGCTGCTCGGCCGCATCCTGCCGTTCGGCATCGGTGCCGTGGTCGGCCTGATCGGTGCCCGTGCGCTCGGCCACACCGTGATCGCGCAGTCGCGCGCCGCGTTCGGTCCCCCGCCGGAGTGGTTCCCCCGCGTCATCGAGCAGAAGTAGGCCGTCCCTGGACACCGGGCGGCCGGGTGTCAATATCCGCGACCGGACCGGCAGGATCAAGGGACCCGACCTAGGCTGCGGGTCATGGCGGACACGACGCACGGCGCACTCGCCCCGACGTACCACCCCCTGCCGGTCACGATCGCGCGGGCGCACGGTACACACGTATGGGACACCGACGGCAACGAGTTCCTCGACTTCCTGTCGGGGTACTCGGCCCTGAACTTCGGGCACCTGCACCAAGGACTGGTGGCAGCCGCGATGACGCAGCTGCGCCAGGTGACGCTCACGTCCCGTGCGTTCGACCACGACCGCCTCGAGGAGTTCGCCCAGCGGCTCGTCGAGGTCGTGGGGCCGCTGACGACCGGCGGCGAGGACAGCCTCGTGGTGCCGATGAACACCGGCGCCGAGGCCGTGGAGACCGCGATCAAGGCGGTCCGCAAGTGGGGCTACGACGTGCGCGGCGTGCCCGAGGACCAGGCGACGATCGTGGTCGCCGGCGGCAACTTCCACGGCCGCACCACCACGCTGGTCGGCCTGTCGGACGACCCGGCCGCCCGCGACGGGTTCGGCCCGTTCACCCCCGGTTTTGTCCGGGTGCCGTTCGGCGACCTGGCCGCGGTGGCCGACGCCGTGGACGACACGACGGTGGCCGTGCTGATGGAGCCGGTGCAGGGCGAGGCCGGTGTCGTGGTGCCGCCTGACGACTTCTGGCCGGGCCTGCGCGCCCTCACCGCCGAGAAGAACATCGCGCTGGTCGCCGACGAGATCCAGTCCGGCCTCGGGCGCACCGGCACCACGCTGGCCTGCGAGCTCTGGGACGTGCGGCCGGACCTGGTCTGTCTGGGCAAGGCGCTGGGCGGCGGCATCGTCGCGGTCTCGGCCGTGGTCGGCAGGCCGGAGATCCTGGGCGTCCTGACGCCGGGTACCCACGGCTCGACGTTCGGCGGCAACCCGCTGGCCTGCGCGGTCGGCGTCGCGGCCCTCGACCTGCTCTCGACGGGGCAGTACCAGGCGCGCGCGGCGGCGTCGGGCAAGGTGCTCCAGGAGCGGCTCGACGCGCTCGTGGACCAGGGTCTGCTGACCGGGGCGCGCTGCGTGGGGCTCTGGGCGGGGATCGACGTGGACCCGTCGCTCGGCACGGGCCGCGAGCTGTGCGAGGCCCTGCTGGAGCGCGGCGTCCTCGCGAAGGACACGCACGACGCGACGATCCGCCTGTCGCCGCCGCTCTCGATCGTGCAGCCCGAGCTGGAGATGGCGCTGGACATCCTGGAGGAGTCGCTGGTGGCGCTTCGGGACGGCGGACCCGGGGGCGGCCCGGGCGAGGGCTCCGACGACGACGGCTCGGACGGCGAGGCCCAGGCGGAAGAGCCGGCCCGGGACGCCGAGGGGCCGACGCCGGCCGAGGAGCCGGACACCGAGGCGCCGGCCACCGAACCGCCGGCAGCCGCCGAGAAGCCGGCCGCCGAACCGCCGTCCGACACCAACAAGGACGCGACGGAGACGGCCGAGGCCGTCGTCGAAACCACCCCGTCCACGGACACGGCAGACATCCCGGACGAGAAGCCGGAGGACAAGCCGGCCCCGCCGCGCAAGCGTCGCCGGTCCAGGCTGTCACCGGCCGCCGGCTGAGCGTAGGCTCCCGGGGGTGACCACTACGACGTCGTCCCACAACACCGCAACACTGCCCGCACTCGCGGAGCTCCAGCAGGCTTACGCCGAGCTTCAGGCCAAGGGCCTGAAGCTGGATCTCACGCGCGGCAAGCCGTCGGCGGAGCAGCTCGATCTCGCCGAGCCCATGCTGGCCCTGCCCGGCGTCGGCGTGCACGCCGACGAGTCCGGCACGGACACGCGCAACTACGGCGGGCTGGACGGCGGCATCACGATCCGCCGCATCTTCGCCGAGCTCCTCGACGTGCCCGTGGAGCAGCTCCTCGCGGGCGGGAACGCCTCGCTCACGTCCATGCACGACGTCGTCGCGTTCGCGGAGCTGTTCGGCTTCCCCGACTCGCCGAAGCCGTGGTCGCGCGAGGAGAAGGTGCGCTGGATCTGCCCGGTGCCGGGCTACGACCGGCACTTTACGATCTGCGAGGCCTTCGGCATCGAGATGATCCCCGTCCCGATGACGGCGGACGGCCCGGACGCCGAGGCCGTGGCCGCGCTCGTCGCCGCGGACCCCACCATCAAGGGCATGTGGGTGGTCCCCACCTACTCCAACCCGGACGGTGCGGTCATCAGCGCCGAGGTCGCCCGCGCGCTGGTCTCGATGCCCGCGGCCGCGCCGGACTTCCGGATCCTGTGGGACAACGCCTACGCGGTGCACCACTTGACCGACGACGAGGTGACCAGCCCGAACGCCATCGCGCTGGCCGCCGAGGCCGGCCACCCGGACCGCGTGCTGCTGTTCGCCTCCACGTCCAAGATCACGTTCGCGGGCGCGGGCGTCGCGTTCCTGGGCAGCTCGCCGGCCAACATCGCCTGGTTCAAGAAGCACCTGTCGGTCGCCTCGATCGGCCCCGACAAGATCAACCACCTGCGGCACGGAATGTTCTTCGGCTCGGCCGACGGCGTGCGCGAGCACATGCGCAAGCACCGCGCGATCCTGGCGCCCAAGTTCGAGGCCGTGGTCGAGATCCTGACCGAGCGCCTGGGCGGCTACGGCATCGCGTCGTGGACCGAGCCCAAGGGCGGCTACTTCGTGTCGCTCGACGTCGCGCCGGGCACGGCGGCCCGCGTGGTCCAGCTCGCCAAGGAGGCCGGGATCGCCCTGACCCCCGCCGGCGCCACCCACCCGTACGGCAAGGACCCGCAGGACAAGAACGTGCGCCTCGCGCCGTCGATGCCCCCGCTCGACGAGGTCCGCACGGCGATGGACGGCGTCGCGACCTGCGTGCTCCTCGCGGCCGCCGAGGCCGCGCAGGCCTGACCGACCCGCAGACGTGTCAGACCCTCAGGTCACCCGGGTGACCTGAGGG
>NZ_JBHWZO010000320.1:0-6428 GCF_042728455.1 Promicromonospora sp. NPDC060204 | reverse complement strand
GGCTGTGCGTGGACGAGTCCCACGCACAGCAACACACCTCGTTGTCGTACGGCCGCCCTGGCGCGACCCCGGAGCCCCCGCAACTAAGCCTCATGTTGAGGTTCAGGGTTTGGCCAAGGCTCGGGTTCAGGTCGAGGTCGAGACTCGACGGACCGGGGCCGCTGCGTCGCTAGACGTCGACGTGGGACCCGAGCAGCACCGTGCGGTCGCGGGGCAGGTTGAAGTGCTCGGCGGCGTCCGCCGTGATGTACGACGTCGCGATGAACAGCCGCTTGCGCCAGGCCGGCATCCCCGGCTCCTTGCCGAGCCGGAGCTGGATGCGGGACAGGAAGTACGTCGCGTTGTCCAGGTCGAGCCGGCCCTCGGTGTCCTCCGGCCCGAGCTGGGCCAGCGCCGCGGGCACGTCCGGCCGTTCGTCGTACCCGAACCGCACGGTGAGGTGCGTGATGCCGTCCCGGCCCTCGCCGAGGTGCTCGACGACCACGCGGTCCTCGTCCGTCAGACGCGGCACGATGGCGACGTCGACCGCCACGACCGCCACCTGCTCGTGCCGCACGTGGTTGTGCTCGACGTTCGCGCGCAGCGCGAGCGGCGCCGTCTCGCTCCCGCGGTTGAGGAAGATGGCCGTGCCGCTGACCACCTGCACGGGAGCCTTGCGGGTCCGCAGCCCGTCCACGAAGGCGCGCAGCGACCCCTCCATGGCCTCGCGCTTGGCGCTGACGATCTCCCGCCCGCGCTGCCAGGTGGTCATGACGGTGAACGCGGTCACCGCGATCACGAGTGGCAGCCACGCGCCGTGCACGAGCTTGGTCAGGTTCGCCGCGAGGAACAGCAGGTCGATCGTCAGCAGCACCACGGCCATCGACGCCAGCACCCACTTCGGCACGTTCCACGTCTTCCAGGCCACGTAGAAGAACAGCGTCGTCGTGATCGTGATGGTGCCGGTCACGGCCATGCCGAAGGCGTAGGCCAGCGAGGCCGAGTTGCGGAACGCGAAGACCAGGGTGAGCACCGAGACCATGAGCAGCCAGTTGATCCACGGCACGTAGATCTGGCCGCGCTCGGACCGGGAGGTGTGCAGGATCCGCAGGCGCGGCAGGTAGCCGAGCTGCGCGGCCTGGGCCGTCACCGAGAAGGCGCCGGTGATGACGGCCTGGGACGCGATCACGGTCGCGGCGGTGGCCAGGACCACCATCGGGATCAGCGCCCAGTCCGGCGTCAGCAGGAAGAACGGGGCCGACAGGTTGGCGCGGTCCTGGAGGATCAGCGCGCCCTGGCCCATGTAGCTCAGGGTGCACGCCGGGAGCACCAGGAAGATCCACCCGACCGAGATGGGCCGGCGGCCGAAGTGGCCCATGTCGGCGTACAGCGCCTCGGCGCCCGTCACGGACAGCACGATCGCGGCGAGCGCGAAGAACGCCAGGTCGAACCGGCCGGCCAGGAAGCCCAGGGCGTACGTGGGCGAGAGCGCCTTGAGGATGCCGGGCTCACTCGCCACGCCCCAGATGCCGCACGCGCCGATCGCGACGAACCACGTGATCATCACCGGGCCGAACAGCCGGCCGACGGCCGCCGTCCCGAACTTCTGCGCGGCGAAGAGGAGCACGATGATCACGGCGGTGACCGGGACGATCCAGCCCTCGAACTCGGGGTTGATGATCTTCAGGCCCTCGACCGCCGAGAGCACGGAGATGGCCGGCGTGATCATGCTGTCCCCGAGGAACAGCGCGGCGCCGAACAGGCCGAGCCCGGCCAGCGTGAGGGTGATTCGCGTGGACCCGTTCTTCGCCCACCGGCGCAGCAGCGTGATCAGGGCCATGATGCCGCCCTCGCCGTCGTTGTCGACCCGCATCGCCAGCAACACGTACGTGATGGTGACGATGAGCATCACCGACCAGAAGATCAGCGAGACGACGCCGTAGACGTTCTCCGTGGTGGCCGGCACCGGGTGCGGGTCCGCCGGGTTGAAGACCGTCTGGAGGGTGTAGATCGGGCTGGTGCCGATGTCGCCGAACACGACGCCGAGCGCGCCGACCACGACGGCGAGCCGCAGGGCCTCCGCGGGTCGCGGGACGAGGCCGGGCGGGCGGATTGCAGTAGTCACCCGTGGAACCTAAGGCGGATACCGCGTGGCACGCGCGGCATTGACGGTTTCTTAACACCCTCCGCGTCACACCGCGGGCGTCGGGCCGGGCCTGGCCCGACGCCGCCAGGGGCTCAGTCGAGCGGCGAGAGGAACTCGCGGAACTCGCCGGGCGTGGTGTGCAGGCCCCAGATGCGCTCGGCGACGGCGTCAGGGCCTCGTTCAGGATCGTCGGCGGGTATTGCGCCGGGGATCACGAGCTGCCTTACCCGGATGCCCTCGGGCTCCAGGGCGTCGTGCAGCATCTGCCCGTAGGCGCTCTCCCCGGCGAAGCCGATGGACGTGCCCGCGTACCCGGCGCGCGGGCGCACCGACGTGCCGCCGTTGATGAGCACGACCGTGCCGGTGCCCGCCTCCCGCATGCCGGGCAGCACCGCGTTCACGGCGGCCACGGGACCGAGCACGGAGAACCGCACGGCCTCCAGGATGTCCGCCGCGGGGGTCTCCGTGACGGGCCGCAGGTAGTGGCGGGCGGGCAGCGGGCTGTACTGGAGCACGGAGACCGGCCCGAGGTCGGCGGCCGCCGCGGCCAGGGCCGCCGCGAGCGCGTCGGCGTCCAGCACGTCGGCCGCGTAGCCCCGGGCGGTGACGCCGTCGTCCGCCAGCTCGGCGGCGAGCGCGTCGACCTTGTCCTGGTTGCGGGAGATCAGCGCGACCGCGAAGCCCTCGCGCGCGAAGCGCCGCGCGACGGCCTGGCCGACGCCGGGTCCTGCGCCGATGATGGCGATGGTGGACATGCGACGAGTCCTCTCGTAGGTGTCGCTCGAAGGTGTCGCCTCGACGCTACGTCCGGTGGGGCGGGTGGGCCAGGCACTGTCAGGGCACCCCTCGTCGGCCGCGTCCTCACCGCTCGTTCGGGATGAGCCGCCAGGCCACCACGGCCGCGACCGCGACCAGCACCGCCGCCACCACGCACGTCGTCTGCAGCGACGCGACGAACGCCTCGCGCGCCGCGTCCAGCACGGCGGCCTCCAGCCCGGCCGCCTGCTCCCCCGCCACGGCGACCGCCGAGGCGAGCGAGTCGCCGGCCTGGGCCGCGGCGTCGGGCGAAAGGGCGGCGGGCAGGGCGACCCGGCCCTGGTAGCCGAGGGTGACCAGCGAGCCGAGCACGGCGACGCCCAGCGCGACGCCGAGCTCGTACGCCGTCTCGGAGATCGCCGAGGCCCCGCCCGCCTTGGCGGGCGGGACGGCGGAGACCACGGCGTCCGTGGTGAGCGTCATCGCGAGCCCCACGCCGAGGCCGGCCGGGACCAGGGCGAGCGCGAGCCACACGTAGTGGTCGGCGCCCTCGGCCACGGCGATCGCGACCATGCCCAGCGCGGTGACCGTCAGCCCGAGCGCGATGGCGCGGCCCCGCCCGAACTTCCGGAGCGACCAGCCCACCACCACGACCACCGCGATGGACGCGAGGGTGGCGGGCAGCTCCGCGACGCCCGCGACCAGCGGCGAGAACCCGCGCACGAGCTGCAGGTACTGCGAGAAGAAGAACAGCATGCCGGTCAGCGCGAAGATCGCGATCAGGTTGGCCGCCACCGCCCCGCTGAACGCCGGCACCTTGAACAGGCCGACGTCGAGCAGCGGGCCGCGGCCGTCCGCCGCGAGCCGGTTCTGCCGCCGCACGAACCAGACGCCGGAGCCCACCGCGAGCGCCAGCACGCCGATCGCGAGTGCGTCGACGCCCTCGGACGCGGCGTGCTTGATGGCCCAGACCAGGGGCATGACGGCGGCGAACGAGAGGAGCACGGACAGCAGGTCGAGGCGGCCGGGGTGTGGGTCCTTGGCCTCGGGCAGCAGCACGGCGCCGGCGACCACCAGGACCAGCACGACCGGCACGTTGACGAGGAAGACCGAGCCCCACCAGAAGTGCTCCAGCAGCAGCCCGCCGACCAGCGGCCCGACCGCGGCGCCGCCGCCCGCCGCGGCGGACCAGACGGCGATGGCGCGGCTGCGCTCGGCGGCGTCGGGGAACAGCGTGCGGATGAGGGAGAGCGTCGAGGGCATGATCGTGGCGCCGGCCACGCCGAGCAGCAGGCGGGCGGCGATCAGGGTCTCCGCGTTGGGCGCGAAGGCGGCCAGGGCCGAGGCGACGCCGAACGCGGTGGCGCCGATGAGCAGCAGGCGCTTGCGCCCGATCCGGTCGGCCAGGGTGCCCATGGTGACCAGGAGCCCGGCGATGGCCAGCGAGTAGATGTCGCCGATCCACAGGACCTGGGTGGCGGTGGGCGCGAGGTCGCGCGTGAGCGACGGCACGGCCAGGTAGAGCACGGTGCCGTCGATCGCCAGCAGGCCGACCGCCAGCACGAGGACGGCGAGCGCGGCCCACCGGCGGCGCACGGAGAGAAGGGGAGCAGGAGCGGTCACCCGCGTAACTGTACCGTCTAGCCGGTACAGTTTTCTAGGACGGGGCCTGTGACGCGGCCTATAGTGCGTGCCGGGCAGTGCGACGGACACGGGAGGTGGCGATGGGCAGGACGGCGGGCAGGAGCCCGGAGCAGACGCGCGCGGCGATCCTGGACGCGGCGAGCCGGCTGGTCCGCGAGCGCGGGGTATCCGCGAGTCTGGACGACGTCGCGCGCCGGGCGGGCGTGTCCAAGGGCGGGCTGCTCTACCACTTCGCGAACAAGCACGACCTGCACCTCGCGCTGGCGACCGACTGGCTGGAGCGGTTCCGCACCGCGGTGCTCGCGGCGATCCCGGCCGACGACGACGCCCCCGGCCGCCTCACCCGCGCCTACGTGCGCGTCTCGATCGACGGAGCCCTGGACGCCGCGGCCTCGCGCGACGCGCTCGTGGTGATCGCGCACCTGTCGAGCGTGGACGCCGTCATCGACCTGGCCCGGGCCGACGCGCGACGCTGGAACGACGACCTCCGGGCGGACGGCCTGCCCGCGGACGTCCTGTCGCTCGTGGTGGCGGCGGCGGACGGCGCGAGCGCGCAGCCCGCCTGGGGCGGCGAGCCGACGCCTCAGGAGCTGGCCCGGCTGCGCGAGCAGCTGCTGGCGCTCACCGCGTCCCGGGACTGACGCCGGCAGGCAGTGCCGCCGAGGGACGGCACCGCCGTCAGACCGCGTCGCTCCCCCGGTCGAACCGGGCGCGGCTCTCCCGCAGCTGCTGCCCGTGGTCCTGCGCCCAGTCCACGAAGCCGTGTGCCAGGTCCATGAGCTTCCAGCCGAGCGGGGTCAGCTCGTACTCGACGCGCGGCGGCACCTCGGCATAAGCGGTGCGGGTGATCATCCCGTCGCGCACCAGGCCGCGGAGGGTCTTGCTCAGCATCCGGTGCGAGACGCCTGCCACGACCTCCTGGATGGCGGAGAACCGCTGCGGGCCGTCGGAGAGGGACGCAACCACGAGCAGCGTCCACCGGTCGGCGACCTGGCCCATGAGGTCCCGGGTCAGCTCGTGCGTCTCGCTGTCGCACGGCGAGTCGGGCCCCCCGGGCATCCGTGCCGCCAGGCCGTCCAGACGCGTGTCACGCGAGATCCGCACCATGCCGCATTGCTTCCTCTCCGGTTACCGACGCACTCCGAAGTGCGTCTTCGAAAGCTGGATTACCCGCGTTTCCGCACGGTTGTGTCACGTGGACCAACCACCCCGGCCCCGCGTTCGTTCCCGCGCCCGGGCGGGTCCACCGACAGCACTCACGGAAGCGAAGGACGAGCAATGCTCAAGATCGGAATCATCCTCGGCAGCACCCGCCCCGGCCGGAACGGCGAGGCCGTGGCCAAGTGGGTCTACGAGATCGCGTCGCAGCGCACGGACGCCGAGTTCGAGCTCGTCGACCTGGCGGACTACCCCCTGCCGCACCTCGACGAGCCCATGTCCCCGGCCATGGGCCAGTACGCCCACGACCACACCAAGGAGTGGGCCGCCAAGGTGGCCGAGTTCGACGGCTACGTGTTCGTGACGCCGGAGTACAACCACTCCACCTCGGGCGTGCTCAAGAACGCCCTCGACTTCGTCTACGGCGAGTGGAACAACAAGGCGGCCGGCATCGTCTCCTACGGCGGCGTCGGCGGCGCCCGCGCCGCGGAGCACCTGCGCCTCATCCTCGCGGAGCTGCAGGTCGCCACGGTGCGGCAGCAGGTCGCGCTGTCGCTGATCACCGAGTTCGAGAACTACTCGGTGTTCAAGCCGGGCGAGCACCTGACCCCGGCGCTGGACACGCTGCTGGACCAGACGGTCGCCTGGTCCGCCGCGCTGGAGCCGCTGCACGCCTGACCCGCGCAGCAACCACTCGTTGAGTGCGGGGTATCTGCGCTTCTGAGCGGTCCAGAAGCGCAGATAC
>NZ_JBHWZO010000319.1:0-6477 GCF_042728455.1 Promicromonospora sp. NPDC060204 | reverse complement strand
GGGTATCTGCGCCCTCGGATCGTTCCGACAGCGCAGATACCCCGCACTCAACGGGGGCCGTGGGGCTCGGGTCTGTGGCCGACGCGCACTGGGTCGCGGCCGATCTGGGGGCGCCCGATCACGGGTCCGGGCGGCCCGGGGTCGCCACCGTGGCCGGGCGGGTCACCACCGTCTCGATCGTGCGCGGCGCCTGGGAGGTCCGGCTGGTCCGGGTCGCCGACGACGTCGACGCCCGGGCGACGGCCCTCCAGATCGGCGGCTGGGCCGCCGGCCCCGGCCTCGACTCGACGCTCGTACCCCTGCTGGGCGACGTCGCGCCGGTCAGCGGCACGGCCACGGCCGACGACGCGACGCCGCTCGCCGGCCCGACGACCACCCCCTGGCTGCGGTACGCCCCGGTGCCGGAGGGCTGGACCGGCGCCGCCGTCCACCTCGGGCGGACCGCGGCCGGCGATCAGGACCCACCGACGGCCCCGGCCGCCGCACCGCACCTCGAGCTCACCGCCGGACAGGCCGTCGTGACCTGGCCGGACGGGGAACGGACCACGGCAGAGCTGCCCACGGCAGACCTGCCCTGACCACACGCACCCGGTGGTTCGTCACCGGGGCGTCGCAGTACGACTCACTCGAAGGAGAGTAGGAATGAACCGCAAGATCATGAGCGCGCTCGGCATCGCCGCCGCCGCGTCGCTGGCCCTGACGGGGTGCGGCGGACAGGACGAGCCCGCGGCCGCCGACGGCCCGGTCACCATCAGCCTGGCCGGCTGGGACTTCGCGTCCACGCCGGAGTTCCAGACGCTCGCGGACGCCTATCACGAGGCGAACCCGGACGTCACCGTGGAGCTCAAGGAGTACCCGGCCGGCGACGACTACGACACCGCGCTGACGGCCGACCTGTCCGCCGGCGCCGCGCCCGACGTCTTCATCGTGAAGAACCTGAAGAACTACATCACGTTCCAGGAGGGTGGCACGCTGCTCGACATCTCCGACGTGGCGGGCGAGCTCGACCCGGCGACGGGCGGCCTGGAGCCGATGGCCGTCGACGGCAAGACCTACGCGGTGCCGTACCGCCAGGACTCGTGGCTGCTCTACTACAACAAGGAGCTCTTCGAGAAGGCCGGCGTGGACCTGCCCGACGGCTCCTGGACCTGGGACGACTACGCCGAGGCCGCCGAGAAGCTGACCAAGGGCATCGGCGAGAAGGAGGTCACGGGCACCTACCTGCACAGCTGGCAGTCCACCGTGCAGGGCTTCGCGCTCGCGCAGACCGAGGGTGCCTCCCTGGACGGCGGCGACTTCTCGTACCTGGCGCCGTACTACGAGCGGCAGCTCGCGCTGCAGGACAACGGCTCGCAGCCGTCGTTCGCGACGGTCACCACGAACGAGCTGGCCTACCAGTCGCAGTTCGGCACCCAGAAGGCAGCGATGCTCCCGATGGGCTCCTGGTACATCGGCACGCTGGTCGCCGAGCAGGCGTCGGGTGCGGCCGACACGTTCGAGTGGGGCATCGCGCCGATCCCGCAGCTCGACGAGTCCACGACCGGCACGGAGAACACCCCGGCCACGTTCGGTGACCCGACGACGATGGGCATCAGCTCCAACATCGACGAGTCCAAGATCGAGACCGCGAAGGACTTCCTGCGGTTCGCCGCGGGCCCCGAGGGTGCCGCCGCGCTCGCGGAGATCGGCATCACGCCGGCCCTGATCGACGACGCCGTGGCCGACGCGATCTTCGCGCTCGACGGCGTGCCGCAGGACGACCTGTCCCGCTTCGCCTACACCACGCACGACACGCTGCCGGAGAACCCGGTGGGCCAGAAGACCGCGGCCATCCAGACCATCCTCGGCGAGATGCACTCGGCGATCATGTCGGAGTCCACCCCGGTGGACGAGGCGATCACCGAGGCCGAGGAGCGCGTCGCCAACGAGGTCGGCTGATGGCGACTCCCGTCGCCGAGGACCGGCGGACGCCCGGGCTCACGCAGCCCGGGCGCCCGCCCCTCCGGGCGCCCCGCACGTCGCTCAAGATCCGCAACGCGCTGATCGGCTGGACGTTCATCCTGCCGAACTTCGCCGGGTTCGCGGTGCTCACCCTCGTCCCCGTGTTCACGCTGTTCTACATCTCCCTGACGAGCTGGAACATCTTCGGCGCGGCGCAGTGGGTGGGCCTCGACAACTTCACGCGCCTGGTGGGGGACAAGAGCTTCCACATCGCGCTCGGCAACACCTTCTACTACGCCGCGCTGCACATCCCGATCACCATCGTCGTGTCGCTGAGCCTGGCGCTGCTGCTGAACCAGAAGCTGCGCGGCGCCGCCTTCTTCCGCACGGTGGCCTTCTTCCCGTACATCACGTCGATCGTCGCGGTCGCGGTGGTGTGGAACATGCTGTTCAGCCCCGAGTACGGGCCGATCAACCAGTTCCTGAGCCTGTTCGTCGACGGCGAGATGCCCGGCTGGACCGTCTCCAAGGACTGGGCGATGCCCGCGGTGATCATCGTCGGCACCTGGAAGGACATGGGCTACTACATGCTCCTGTTCCTGGCCGGCCTGCAGACCGTGCCCGGTGAGCTGCACGAGGCGGCGCGGATCGACGGCGCCAACGCGTGGCAGCGGTTCTGGAACGTCACGCTGCCGTGCCTGCGGCCCACGATGTTCTTCGTGACGGTCATGGTCACGATCCAGAGCTTCAAGGTCTTCGACCTGATCCTCGTCATGACCGACGGCGGTCCGGGCCAGGCCACGCTGGTGCTCAGCCAGTACATCTACCAGAAGGGCTTCCAGCAGTTCGAGTTCGGCTACGCCTCGGCCGTCGCCGTCGTCCTGTTCTTCATCTGCATCCTCGTGACCGTGGTGCAGTTCCTGTACAACAAGCGGAAGGAGGCGTGATGGCCGCCCGTCCGTCCGCCCTCCGGAGGTCCGGCCGGGTGCTGCTCTACGTGGTGATGATCCTCGCCGCGGCGGGCATCATGCTCCCGTTCGCCTGGATGGTGATCTCGTCCCTGAAGCAGAACAACCAGGTGTTCACCGCGCCGGTGGAGTGGATCCCCGACCCCGTGCAGTGGCGCAACTACCTCGACATCTGGGTCAAGGCCGACATGGTCACGTGGGTGCGCAACACCCTCGTCCTGTCCGTCGCCGTGACGCTGCTCCAGGTGCTGACCGGCAGCTTCGCCGCCTACGGCTTCGCCAAGATGCGGTTCCCCGGCCGCGACGCGCTGTTCCTCCTGTACATCGGCACCATCGCGGTGCCGTGGCAGTCGTACATGATCCCGCAGTTCCAGATGCTCTCGAGCTGGGGCCTGAACAACACCCTGTGGGCGATCATGCTGCTCCAGGCGTTCGGCGCCTTCGGGGTGTTCCTCATGAAGCAGTACTACGAGTCGATCCCCGACTCGCTGTCGGAGGCGGCGCGCATCGACGGGCTCTCCGAGTACGGGATCTGGTGGCGCATCATCATGCCGCTGTCGGTCCCGGCCCTGGCGTCGCTGACGATCATCACCTTCGTCTCGACGTGGAACGACTACCTCGGGCCGCTCATCTACCTGCGCGACCGCGAGCTGTGGACCATCCAGATCGGCCTCCAGTCGTTCATCGGGGAGTACAACGCCGAGCACGCGCTGATCATGACGGGGTCCGTGCTGTCGGTCCTGCCGATCGCGCTGATCTTCCTGCTCGGGCAGCGGTACTTCGTGCAGGGCATCGCGACGACGGGCGTGAAGGGGTGAGTGCCGTGGGTGCTGGCGGGGCGGGTTCGGCCGGCGTCGCCGGTGCGGCGGGCTCTGCCGGTGCGGCCGGCGGCGCCGCCGCGCCGCGCCGTCGGCGGACCCTGCTCGGGCCCGAGACCTACGAGCTGGTGTTCGGCACCGTCTACACGGGCCTGATGACCAACCTGCTCCTCGCGGTTGCCTGCCTGCCCCTGGTGGTCCTGGTCGTGGCGACCGATCTCGCCACGACCTGGCCGCTCGCCGCCGTGGCGGCGCCGCTGCTCGGCCCGGCCCTGGTCGCGGCCTTCGCGGTGTTCGGCGCCTTCAGCGCCGACGGGTCGGCGGCGGTGGTCCGCACCTTCGCCCGCGCGTGGCGCCGGCACCTGCGCCGCGGCCTGGCGATCGGGGCGCTCGCGACGGGCGCCGTGGTGGTGGCCGCCGTCGACGTCGCCTTCTTCTGGGGCCGGACGGCGGGGGCGGCCGCCATCCCCGTGCTGGTCACGTTGGCCGCCGTCGCGGTGCTGACGGCGCTCCTCGCGCTGGCCGCCGTGCCCGAGATGCCGGGGGCGCGCCTGCGGGACGTGCTGCTAGCGGCCCTGGTGCTCGGGGTGCGGCGCTGGTACCTCTCGGCCGGTGCCCTGGTCGTCCTGGGCCTGCTGGTGGGCGTCGTCGCGACCCGCCCGGCCGTGGGCCTGGGCTTCGCGGCCGCCCCGCTCCTCTTCGCGACCTGGGGCGTCTGCCGCTTCGTCCTCCGCGCCGCGCCCCCGACGCCCCGCTGACCCGCCCTCGCCCCACCCCGCCCCCGTCCCGGGGCGATCGACCACAGCACCTGCTGCCGGACTGAGTCGTCGTCCGGCAGCAGGTGCTGTGCTCAACGCCTCGGCCTGCGTGTCGTGAACCGATCGCTGTCGCCGTGCGGATACCAGGGTGACAGTGGTTCCGACTGGCAGGGAGGCACGATGCAGACGAACGAGCTCGCGACGTCGAGCAGGGCGGCGCCATGACGGCGGCCGCCGAGCTGGTGGGCGCCGACGTCGAGCCCGAGGCAGGGCGGTCCGACGCGCAGATCATCGCGGCGTCCCTGCACGAGCCGGAGGACTTCGCGGCCGTCTACGGCCGGCACGCGCGGACCGTCCACCGGTACGCGTACCGCCGGGTCGGGCCCGAGCACGCCGAGGACGTGGTGGCGGAGACGTTCGTGGCGGCGTTCCGCCGTCGGGCCTCCTACGACCTGGCCCGGCCCGACGCCCGGGCGTGGCTGCTCGGGATCGCGACCCGGGAGATCTCGCAGCTCCGCCGGGCGGAGGCGACCCGGTACCGGGCCATGGCCCGCGTGGGGACGACGCCGCCCGACACGGGCCTGGAGGACCGGGCCACGACGGACGTCGCCGCCCGGGCGGCCGGGCGCGCGCTCGGCACGGCGCTCGCCGGCCTCCGCCCCGGTGACCGGGACGTGCTCCTGCTCTGGGCGTGGGGCGACCTGAGCTACGAGGAGATCGCGACGACCCTCGACATCAAGAAGGGCACGGTGCGCTCTCGCCTGCACCGGGCACGCAGGCTGGTCCGCGCGGCGCTGCCGGGTGGGCTCTGGGACGCGGAGGAGGACGGACGATGACGACGAGCACCAGAACGACCGGGCAGGAGCCCGGCGCGCCCGAGGTGGAGGCGCTGCACACGGTGGGCGCGCTGCTGGACCCGTCGGACGCGGGAACGGACGCCGCGTTCCGTTCGGGGCGGGCACGCCTCGCCGCGGAGATCGGCTCGACGGGCCCGGCCGTGGAGGCACCTCCCGTGCGCCGGGGTCTCGGTCGCGGGCCGGCCACCGGCCGTCCGGGCGGTCCGCCCCGTGCGACAGGGCCACGCAGGCGCGGTCTGCGGCTGGTCGCGGGACTGGGCGTCGCGGCCACGGTCGCGGGCGGCCTGCTCCTCGCGCCCACGGCGACCCTCACCATGCCGTGGGACGAGGGCGGCGCCCCTGTGCCGCCCGGTTCGGCCTCGGCGGCGGAGATCCTGCGGGCCGCCGCCACCCGGACCGTCACCGCCGCCGACGACTCGTGGGACCAGGTCCGCGACGACCAGTTCGTGTACTGGTCCACGACGGGGACCAGCCGGTACGAGGTGACGGGCGAGGCCGTCACGAGGAGCTCGGAGGACTACACCGGCTGGTACTCGGTCGACGGCACCCAGGACGGCAGGGCCACCGCGACGTACTCCGCGGGGGAGCCGCTCGACGAGCGGCTGTTCACCTGCGCGGACGGCGGGGACGAGCGGGCCCGGGCGGCAGGTACCGACTGCACCTCGGTGCCCGGCGTCGACCGGGACGCGCCCACCGACGTCGACGCCATGTACGACTACCTGCGGGGGGACGGCGACGGCTCGGCGCGATCGATGTTCGTGAACGCCAACGACCTGCTGCGGACCCTGACGCCGGACGCGCGTGCGGCGGTCTTCGGGGCGCTCAGCCGGGTGGACGGGCTGGTCGTGACCTCTGGTGTCACCGACGCGATCGGGCGGCCCGGCATCGCGGTCGGCGTCGAGACGGCGGACTACCGGCAGGACCTGATCTTCGACCCGGAGACGCACGACCTGCTCGGCAGCGCCAACGCCTACCCGGACGGCATGACGGACGGCCAGGCGATCACGGGCTGGTCGCTCGTCGACAAGGTGGGCCAGACGCCGTGACCGCGGGGACTTGAGCCCGGCCGGTCTCGTCACTTCCCTTTGAGGCCCGACCAGTCTTGCAAGAACAATTCCGGTGTCGGCCATATCCC
>NZ_JBHWZO010000318.1:0-6499 GCF_042728455.1 Promicromonospora sp. NPDC060204 | reverse complement strand
GAACCTCATTCGGCGGCACGGGACCGGCCGGCCCGGTCAGACGGTCAGACGGTCAGCGGTCAGTGGTCATATGTCCAGGTGCACATCGCGCCGCTGACGGTGTAGCTCACCTTGTCGACCTCGTTGCCCATCCAGCCCTGAACGTAGCCGTCGTGCCGGGTGGCCGTGATGTAGTCGCCCTTCGGGATGGTGACCGTCGTGCTCGGGTGCGTCAGCGAGTAGGCGTTGCACTCGGGGTCGGCGCCCTTCTCGATGTGCTCGCAGTCGTCGCACGCCTCGATCTCGACGACGCCGGTCGCGGGCCCGGTGTAGACCATCTCGAACTCGTCGGGGCTGTAGTTGTAGACGGTCAGCGTGATCGTGCCCTCGGGCTCGTCGCGGGCCGGCACCTTGACGCCCGCCTTGGGGTCCACCAGGGCGATGCCCGCGGCGATCTGGACCCGCTCGGCGTACTCGGCCTCCTTGGCCCTCGGGTACGACTCGAGCAGCCCGGCCAGGTTCTGGGCCGCCGCCGCGTACTGCCTGCGCTCGAGCTGCTGCACGCCGCACTTCAGCAGCCCGGCCGGCACCTGCTTGCGTGCCTCGTCCGCGAGGGCGCTGACCTTGCCCGAGTCGAACCCCGCGAGGAAGCCCGTCGACCCCGTCACGTGCTCGGTGTCGTCGCAGCCGTCCTTGCCGGTCAGGTCCTTGAGCAGGCCGTCCCGCCACTTCTTGAGGTCGCCCGGCAGCGCGGCGGCGGGGTCGCTGACCGGGTGGTCGGTCAGGAGCTCGGTGAGGTACTTCTTCGCGGTGGGGAACTGGCCGAGGCCGGCGGAGCGGATGCCGCAGTCGTGCAGGGCGCTCGGCACCTCGGCCTCGGCGACCCCCTGCAGCGGTCCGGGGGTGCCCGGCTCGGCGTAGTGCCGCACCACGGTCAGCGCGTTGCACTCGTCCTTGCCCTTGGCCTGCGCGTACAGGTCGTCGACGAGCCCGGGGACCCGGTCGGCGGCGCGCGTGCCAGGGTGCTCGTCCGCCGTCCGCACGTACGTCGCGTACGCGGCGTCGTACTCGTCCCGGAACGGCCCGAACACCGAACCGGCGCCCTCCAGGCTCTCCGCCGCCTGGTCGAGGTCGTAGGCGAGGTACTCCTCCAGCACCTCGTGCTGCGTCACCACGTAGCCGGCGAACAGCAGGGGCACGACGGCGAGCGTCGCCCAGGCGACCCGGCCGGCGGCCCGCGGCGACCAGACCGTCCGCCTCCGGGTCGCGCGCCGGGCCCGCCGCCGGGCGAGGAGCGCGGCGTCCAGCGCGAACAGGGCGAGCACGCCCACGTACCCCACCGCCCACCAGACGGCGATCGGGTCGCGCCCGATCGGCAGCGCGACCCAGGCGAGCCCCGCGGTCGCCGCCAGGGCGACGCCCAGGCGGACCCACGCCCGCAGGTGCAGGTAGCCCAGCCCGAGGCCGCTCAGGTTGAGCAGCGCGGCGGTCAGCGGGCGGGCCGACGGCGGCAGGTCGCCCGGGTCCGCGGGCTCGTCGGACGCCCCGGTCGGGCCGCCGGGCTCGTCCGCCCCGGGCGTCTCCTCGGGCGTCTCCTCGATCGTCGCGACGGAAGACGTCTCGGGCGCTGCCACGGACGCGGCCGGTGCGGGCGCCGCGCCCGCGGCCCGTGCCGCCGCCTCGGACAGCAGCGCGGAGACGGTCTCGTCGGTCGTGTCGGGCTGGTCGGACGTCGCGCCGGACGGTTCCTCGGCCGAGGCCTTCTCCGGTGCGCTATCGGTGCTCATACGCCGGGATGCTAGGGCCGACGGCCGGGCGAAAAGCCCGAAAACGCCTGGTTGGCGGGGTGATTTGTTGGCTGAGTCCGAACTGTGACGACCCGGCCCGTCCGATGAGCCATGATCGGCAGGTGGACCTCGCCGTCGATCTCAGCAACCGCACCGGGCGTACCGACGCGATCTATCGCGCCCTGCACGCCGCGCTCACCACGGGCCGCGTGCCGGCAGGGGAGCGGCTGCCCTCGACGCGCGACCTCGCGCAGGACCTCGGCGTCTCGCGCGCCAGCGTCGCCACGGCGTACGAACGCCTCGTCGCGGAGGGCTTCCTGGAGACGCGGACCGGCGCCGGGACGTTCGCGACCGCGGCCGCGCGCGACGCGGTGCCCGCCCGGCGGCGCAGCCCCGGCGTGCTGCGGCCGCGCGCGGGCTGGCGCTGGGCCGTGCAGCCCGCCAGCGGCGACACGGCACGCCCGGCCCACGACTTCCGCGTGGGCATCCCGGACGCGAGCCTCTTCCCGTTCGACACCTGGCGGCGGCTGCTGGCAGCCGAGTCGCGCGCGGGCGGGGCCGCGGCGGGCGCCTACGGCGGCCCGGCGGGCCTGCCCCGGTTCCGCGCGGCGGTGGCCCGCTACGTGTCGGGGGCGCGCGGGGTCAGCGCCGGGCCCGACGACGTCGTCGCGACCACGGGCGCCCAGCAGGCCCTCGACCTGGTGGCGCGCGTGCTGCTCGAACCGGGGGACGTCGTCGCCGTCGAGGACCCGGGGTATCCCGAGGCCCGGGAGCTGTTCGCGCTGCACGGGGCGCGGGTGGTGCCCGTCCCGGTCGACGCCGAGGGCCTGGTCGTCGACGAGATCCCGGCGCGCGCCCGGCTGGTCTACACCACGCCGTCGCACCAGTTCCCGCTCGGCATGCCGCTGTCGCTGGCCCGCCGGCGCGCCCTCCTGGCGCACGCGGCACGGCACGACGCCGCGGTGATCGAGGACGACTACGACAGCGAGTTCCGCCGCGCCAACCGTCCGCTGGAGTCCCTGCAGGCCCTGGACCGGGACGGCCGCGTGGTCTACGTGGGCACCTTCTCGAAGTCGCTGCTGCCGGGCCTGCGCGTGGGGTACCTGGTGGCGCCGCCGTCCCTGCGCGAGGCGCTGCTCGCCGCGCGCCAGCTCACCGACGGGCACGGGGCCGTGCACGTGCAGGGCGCGCTCGCGCGCCTCATCGACGACGGCCTGCTCGCCCGGCACGTCCGCAAGGCGTCCGCGGTCTACGCGGAGCGGACCGAGATCCTCCTGGACGCGCTGGACGGGCTCCCGGTCGAGCCCGTCCCCGCGGCGGCGGGCCTGCACGTGGCGGCCTACCTCGGCGACGCCGCCCCGCTGACCTCGACCGCCCTGGTGACCCGCGCCCGACGCCGGTCCGTAGCCCTGGACTCGCTGGCCTCCTTCGCGACCGGTCCCCACCGGGACGGCCTCGTGCTCGGCATCGGCGCCGCGGTCACGAGCTCGATCCGGCCAGGCATCCAGGCTCTGGCTCGCCTGCTGGAGCCGTGACGGGCGCGTCCACGGCCGGAGCGGCGGGAACCGGGACGGCCGCTGCGGCGCGCGCCCGGCGCCGGCGCCAGGCGGTCCAGGCGAGCCCGCCGAGGGCGGCGACCACGGGGCCGGTCATGTGGGCCCCGGTCATCACGAGCAGGCCGAGCGCGGCCACCAGGGACACCGCGGCGCACCACCAGGCCGCACCCCAGCGGGGCAGCAGCCGCAGGGCCGCCGCGGTCCCCACCACGTAGAGCAGGGAGAACGTCGCGGTCGCCATGAGCAGGATCGCGTCGGTGGACTGGTGCGTCGCGGCGAGCACCGCCGTCGTACCGAGCGCGACGACCGTGATGAGGGCCAGGGAACGGCGCGGCGTGCGGCCGGGCGCGCTCGCGAGCCAGCCCGGCAGGGCGCCGTCCCGGGCGAGGGCCGCGCCCATCCGGCTGCCGCCCGCGAAGTAGACGTTGATGGCGCCCACGGTCAGCAGCACGGCCACCACCGTGGTGACGGGCCGGGCGTGCTCGCCGAACCCGAGCACCAGCAGGTCCGACAGCGGCGCGGGGCCCGGGGTGGGGCCCAGCACCGCGACCGTGGCGAACGCGACGCCGAGGTACAGCACGCCGACCACGGCCACGGCGATCGCCGTGGCCCGCGGGATGTCCCGGGACGGGTGGCGGTACTCGGCGGACAGCGAGCCGAGGATCTCCCAGCCGGCGAACGCCCAGACCAGCAGCGCCGCGGCGGAACCCACGGCGCCCCAGCCGTGCGGGGCGAACGGCGTGAGGTTGCCCGGCTGCGCGTGCGGCAGAGCCACCACCACGGCCACGGCCAGCAGCAGCGCCACCGAGCCCGCGATGACGAGCTGCGCGGTGCCGGAGACGCGCAGGTCGAACCAGTTCATGACGGCGCACACCGCGATGATGGCCACCGTCGTGACCAGGGCGGTGCCGGCCCCGCCGCCGGTCGCGTCCGCGACGTAGGCGCCGGCGAAGCCCGCCGCGGCGGGCGCGCCCACCGGGATGGTCGCGTAGAACGCCCAGCCGACCATGGTGGACGCCCGCTCGCCGAACGCGAGCCGGGCGTAGGTGGCCACGCCACCGCCGTCGGGGTGCCGGGCGCCGAGGGCGGCGAAGGTCGTGGCGAGCGGGATCGACAGGAGCACGAGGCCCGCCCACGCGACGAGCGAGGCCGGACCGGCCACGCCGGCGGCGAGGGCCGGGAGCGAGATGACGCCGGTGCCGAGCATGGCGCCGAGGGTGAGCGCCGCGCCCTGGGGGACGCTGAGACCGTTCTGCATGGTCTCGACCCTAGGCGCGCGGTGGACTGCCGAACGGTCCGATCCGGGGTCAGTCGTTCAGGCCGCTCGCCGCGGCCGTCAGGCCCGCCGGGGCGCGCGCCAGGTCGCGCAGGTGGAGCAGGCCCGCGGTGGTCGCGATGACGAACACGCGGTCGCCAGGGTTGAGCGTGCGGCCCTGCGACGGCTCGAACATGCGTCCGCCCCCGCCGCTCGAGTGGGTCACCGAGTCGACCGCGAGCAGGCGGCTGCGCACGGGCGGCCCGTCGCCGTCCGGCCGCCCGGCCGTGCCGGTACCGGCATCGCCCCCGCCCTCGTCCAGGCCGACGTCGCTGCTGTGCGCGCCGTCGAGGACGCTGCCGCGCTCGACCAGGATCTCGGCGAGCACGAGCACCCGGTCCCGGTACGGGATGGTGGCCTTGACCTCCTGGCCGATCATCGCGGCCGCGAAGGACGGCGCGGCCAGGAACGACGAGCTGAGCCCCACCGAGTCCGGGATCTCGCGCCGGATCCGACGGGCCAGGTCCCGGTCGAACACCCGCAGGACGGTGCGCAGGCTCGCGGGCGCGTCCTTGGCCCGGGGGATCGAGCGGGCCGCGAAGCTGATCCCGATGGTCGTGGCGCCGCCGCTCGTGACCACGACGATCGCCTGGGCGGCCCCGACGTACGCGCCGCGCAGGGTCGTGGCCCGCCGGGCGTCGCCGATCACCACCGGCACGTCCCGGGCGCGCGCCACCGCGATGCCGCGGGCGGACTCGTCGACGTCGACGGCGATCACCGGCACGCCGCGCCGGTCCAGGGAGCGCACGATGCGGGTACCGAGGTCGCCCATGCCGACGACGACCACGTGGTCGGACATCGCACGCAGCGGGGAGCCGGTGTCGAGCAGCCGCTGGGTGCGCACCACGCCGTCGACCACCACACCCGTGACCCAGGGGATGACGGCGACGCTCACGACCGTCAGCGCCACCTGCGTGACCTTCACGACCGGGTGCGCGTCGTGGTCGGGGTCGCTGCCCGCCAGGGAGGGCAGCACCGCCTCGTAGAGCGCCCCGAGGAACGAGGCGCCGGTGGCCAGCCGGATGGTCACGGCCCCGACGAGCACCACCACCAGGAGCACCCCGGCGGCGAGCAGCAGGTTCCACCCGGACGTGAGCGCCAGGGTCCGCAGGTACTCGCCGAACCGGCGGCGCCGGTGCGGGTCCACCTCGTCCTCGTCGGGCTCCAGGTCCGCCCGGACCTCCGGCAGCACGTCGTCCTCTCCGGCGTCCGCCAGGAGGACCTTGGGGGTGTGCGTGGCCAGCTCGCGCTCGGTCGGCAGGGCCACCACGCCGGTGCCGCCGTCGGACGCGAACAGGACCATGCGGGTCGGGAGCGCGGGCTCCTCGTCGGAGACGGTGACCAGACGCCGGTGCCGCACCGGCAGCCGGACCTGCCGCCGCAGGGCCGCGCCCACGATCTCGGGCGCGGCGAACGCGGAGGACGACAGGACCGTGCAGCGGTCGCGCTCCAGGTGCCGGCCCAGCGACTCGTCGAAGATCCGGACCACGACGTGCAGCGCGGGCCAGGTCTCGCGCAGCAGGAGCGCGAGGGCCACGTTGCCGCCGTCGTCCTGGTTCACGAGCGCGGCCGCCGCGGCGCGGGGGGCACCGGCAGCCTTCAGGGCGTCCTCGTCGACCCGCGCCGCCTCCTGGACGTCCACGCCCTCCAGCTCCAGCGCCAGGATCTCCTGGGCGTACCGGGAGGTGCGGTCGGGCACCAGCACCGTGACCGAGCCGCGGAAACGGCTGGCCAGGGCTCGGGTGAGACGGAAGGCGAGGGGGCCGTCGCCGACGACGACGTAGTGCGCGCGCGTGCCCGGACCGGCGGGTGTCATGGTCGCAGAGCGTAGCGGGACCCTCCGACACCGGGCACGAGAGGTG